>JAJXZA010000284.1:0-967 GCA_021780285.1 Planctomycetota bacterium | reverse complement strand
GGCCGGGCAAACGATCTGTGCGCGTCGCCGCCGCCCGGCAAAACGTTGTGGCAGCGCAATGGGCCATGGGCCGCGCGGCGTGGAGCATTCGGAGCCAGGTCTTTACCGCCCTGGTGAAACTGCACTTCGCCCGGCGGCGCACCCGACTGCTGCAGCGCAGCAACGCGGCCGCCTCGGAAAATCTGCGCTTAATTGCCAACATGGTGCAGGCCGGTCAGCTTTCGCGCGTGCAACTCGGCAGCGCCCAGCTTTTGCAGCAACAGACTCAGCTTGCACTTATCAGTCAAACCGGGCAAGCCGCCCATTATCTAAATACCCTTGCCATGGCGATTGGCGTGCCCGTAAAGGCGCTGGCAAAGGTTGCCATAAAGCTTGGCGGCGCCAAAAGCCCCAAAGCCGGCGCCTTGCGGCGGGCCGGGCGGCTTGGCGCCCGCATGCTGGTGCGACTGGCCTTACAAAATCGGCTCGACCTTCGTGAGGCATTGGCCCGATACGCCGCCGCCGAGCAGGAGCTTAAACTGCAGGTCCTGCGGCAATATCCAAACATCAACATCGGGCCGGGCTATAAGTTTGATCAAGGCGAAAACAAATTTACGCTCGGCTTCTCAATGACGCTGCCGCTGTTTAACCAGAATCAAGGCCCTATCGCCCAGGCCGAAGCCCGGCGTGCCGCAGCGGCCCAAACATTTGATTCTGTGCAAATGCGCTGTATTGAGCAAACCCATAGCGCACTGGTCACGTATCAACAGGCGTTGCGGCAACTCAGGCAGGTTGCACATCTGGCTGACTCCGCAAAGCAGCAGCTTTCAGCTGCGCGGCGAATGGTGGCCGCCGGCAATGCAGGCCGCCTGACTCTGGTGAATGCCCGGTTGATCTACGACAATCTCATCGCCGAGCGCGCGACGATTCGGCAGCAGGCGTGGCTGGCTCTGGCAAACCTTGAAGACGCAGTAGAGTCACCTCTGCC
>JAJXZA010000185.1 GCA_021780285.1 Planctomycetota bacterium | reverse complement strand
GCGACCGTCTTTGCAATATCGTAAAGCTCATGCAGAAATCGCTCGATCCGGCGATGCCCATACCAGCGAACAATAGTCGCGGGAATTTCGTTGCCAATGGCCAAGCCCAAAAGGGCCGGATGCCCCTTACAGGCTGCCGCACCGTCGCGCACTACGCCGACGATTCGGGCTCGCACTTTCGGCTCGTCCAAAAAGGCCAGATGCTGTTCCCACGGCATACCCACCAACACCCAAAGGCCATGCGACTCGGCAATATCCAGCAGCCAGCGAGGCGGAATGGTATATACGCGCACGGCATTGATGCCATTGGCGCTCATCAACGAAAAATCGCGTTCCACTACCTCCGGGGTGTGGTACTCGCACCCATCAGCCTCAGGTCGAAATGGGCCATACGTTACGCCCCGCAACAGCAGTTGCTCGCCATCTACATAAAGAAATTTTCCGCGAACTACCGGTCGCCCGCGGACACGCCTGGCCGGCGACATGGGCGGAAGCTCAACCGGTAATACGGCAGTTGTTGTCATGGCATCATTCCCAAGCGTCTCATCAAATCAAAGCGCCGTGCCACCACCTTCGGACCTAAGGGTTCTGAAGGTACCGTCCGCAGCTATGACTGCTCACCGACCTTTTATGGAGAATCCAACCCTGAATTCTTCCACCAATCCCCATGAGCAGCAGATGCGCATCCCGCCGCCTCGCTCACTATGCGCCCACCAATCCTTAATAAATTATATACGCAAAGACGTGGCAATGGACAATGACCAAGTGAATCAACGCCCGCTCTTAAAAAATGGAATAACTACTGCTGTGACGCAAAAGCGGTTAATTTCGACGTTGGGGCCGAAAGTGGATGCACATTGCACACATTTTCTAACGTAGGCTAAAGGCACCACGCAGTGATTTGGGCGTAAAGCCCCTCAGTAGAGCCTTTGGCGCGGCCATTACGGCCTGTTTTACCCTGCAAATAGGAAGACTGTCTATTGGGATGTGCACCAATCGCGGCGAGTTGACCGCATTATGGATTGACGCGCTGGCTCCGCCAGCCACCGGCTACGCGCCGATACACATGCCGCCGGTGCTCGGGGCGCCCGAGCACCAAGGCGTCTATCTGCAGCACCCGGCCCACACATACAGCAAAACTTTCGGGAGGCTCTTGCCCATCTATCGTTGGCATTGCTCCGCGGCCATGTGCGTAAGGCTTGCCCGGCATAGCCCCGGCAAATAAACGCCGGGCATGAGGCGAATGTTCACCCCATGCCGCGAGCCACCGCGCACGGTCGCCGGCGCGACGGGCATTGCCGCCAATAACCCGCCAGCGACAACACAACCGCACCTGTACCCTCAGGCGATGCAACCAAATACACAGTTCCCCGCGAGGCACAGCCGCCAAGTCAACCACCTTTGAACTGCGGATATCAGTACTGAACCACAATTCCATAAGCTGAGCATCAAGCCCGCGTACCACAACCATCCGAGCCGATGCCCCGCCACCTGCGCAAGCCGCCGTGGCCAAAGCCGCCGGCAAAGGCCGCCCCGACAAAAGCTCCGACTCAAGCATCCGCTTGATGGCGGTTATGGAGTTAATCTTCGACTGCGGCATATGGTTGGCTCCTAAAAATCTAGGTACATCGCTTCATGGTGCAGCCCCAAGGCGATTTTACCAGCAGTCCAGTTGCTGTGGCGGCTGGGAGCCGGTTAACAGGCTTCCATCTATGAAGGTTGCCGCAGGCATTTGCATTATTGGCGGCTTTCGAGCGTTGTAGTTAAGCGAGGCAAGATCGTATGCAACAGTGATTGCACATCGAGGTCGCGATACCGGCACGATTTAATAAAAGCCGCTTTGCCTCTACTATACCGGGTGCGCCGTGGCATTTGAAACCGACATTGTTGTATTGCCCGGCCCGGTGATGGCAGCCGGCGGTTTGGCGTCGGCTGATGCCGTCGAGAGGCGTAAAAGCATGAAAAAGCGGCTGGTATCGCTGATAAAACTCGCGGTGATGATCGCCGTCTTTGCGTTTGTGTTCATCAAGCTCAAAGCGGCATGGCATACGGTTGGCTCGCACCCGGTGCATATAAACTGGCGTTATACGCCGCTGATGCTGTTCGGGTTCGTCGGCCTGATGCTCACCAACGCCCTTACCTGGCGCTGGCTTGCCTGGCGCATGGGCGACCGCACCCGCACGATGCCGCTGCTGGCATCTTATGTTTTCAGCCAGGCGGGCAAATACGCCCCCGGCAAGGCATTTTTGGTTCTGCTGCGGTTGGAACGCACGCACCGGGCGGGCATGTCACGCGAAACGTGCCTGCTTTCCACCCTGCTGGAAAACGCCATGTATACGCTTTCAGGGGCGCTGCTGGGAGCCACGGCACTTTTGCTGGTGAGTCGTGATCACCCGATTTACATTGTGCTATGCTGCGCGATGATTGGGTCGCTTTTGACGCTGTTTCATCCCAAAGTATTTTTTGGCATCGTGAACATCGCACTTAAATCCATGAAACGAGCACCCATTTCCCCGCACCGGCGCTTTCGACTGGTGGATATGGTGCTGGCGGTCATGATGTTTATGCCCTGCTGGTTTTTTGGCGGCTTGGCCTTGTGGGCTTCGGTGCGATCGCTGCATCACATTTCGCTGGCGATTTGGCCTGAAATGGCCGCGGTATTCGCCCTGTCGGTAAGCTTGGGGATGTTCAGCATGCTGCCGGGCGGCCTGGGCGTGCGCGAGGGCGTACAGGCGCTGTTTTTGACGCCGTTGCTGGGCTCGGGGGAGTTGGTGATTGTGGCTGTAGCCTTGCCGCGGGTCTTTCAAATTACCGTTGAAATGACTTGTGCGCTTATCGGCGGCATCGCAACGAGCCGCCTGCCTCAAGCACCGACGCCGGCGGCAACTGTGCCTGCTGTTGCCGATCATCTGCCAACGCAGTAGCCAGCCATCAGCCATTTCTGCACGCTTTGCGATTGCCTGCCCAGGTCAGGTGTCGGGTTTGGGCGGCGTGCCGCGGCCTTGGGCAATATAACTCCGGCGGCCGGAGGCATATTCGGCGGCATCCACAGCGTCATCGCAGCGGATGGCATCGGCAGGCTGCGACGATAGCTCGGCGGAAACCTCGCCAACCGGCAATTGCCGCCACCACGGCACAGAGGTGCCACATTCGCGCTGGTGAATGCGTCGCAACATCGGTACGCACCAACCACAACCGGTTCCCGCCGAAAGACATTCTGAAATTTGCGAAGCGACCTGTGGACGCTCTCGCCTACAGAAGGTTTCGATCTTGCGAAGTGAAACATGAAAGCAAAAACAGACAGTATCATCGGGCTTTAACGGCATGAACATATTATAACAAAACAGCCACCGACCATCATTGGCACAAAAAGCCGCATCCGGCTCCTGTGGGTCTGCCAATAAATCGGGCGTCGGGCCATGCCGAATCATACCAAACGGCATTTGCACTACAAAAACATGGGTTATGACGATGAAATATCGCGTCACGCCAGAAAAATTGGCAGACCCGCTCCTGTGGCGTTGTTACGCCTTAATTGACCCGCCGAGCGCCAGCCTGTATTCTCCATTGTTTGGTTTTTTGGGTCGAACGACCCGGTTTACTAAAGGGTTTTATTCATGGCGGCAGCAGGTTCTACCAGTTCTCCACTGAAGATTTACTACGAGCAGGAAGCCACCCTCGCGGGTTTGGCGGGCAAAACGGTTGCGGTGCTTGGTTACGGCTCTCAAGGCCATGCCCACGCCCAAAACCTCCGCGAAAGTGGAGTTAAGGTTATTGTGGCAAACCGCCGCGATTCGGCCAATGGCAAACTGGCCATCAGCCATGGTTTTGACCCCATGCCCGTTGCGGATGCCGTCAAGGCGGCAGACCTTATCATTCTCACTCTGCCCGACGAGTTGCAAAGCGATATTTATCAAAAGGATATTCTGCCGCACTTAAAGGCCGGCAAAACGTTTGGAGCAACCCACGGCTTTAACATTCACTTCAAGCAAATCGTGCCGCCTAAGGACATTGACGTGGTGATGATAGCACCCAAAGGCCCGGGGCATCTTGTTCGAAGCGAGTTTGTCAAAGGCGGCGGCGTGCCATGCCTTGTGGCCGTGCACCAGGACGCCAGCGGCAAAGCACTGCAAACGGCCTTGGCATGGGGCAATGGCGTAGGCGGAGCCCGTGCCGGCATTATTCACACCACGTTTAAGGATGAATGCGAAACAGATCTATTCGGCGAGCAGGTGGTGCTTTGCGGCGGCCTGTCGGCTCTCATTAAAGCCGGGTTTGAAACACTGGTTAAAAACGGCTACCCGCCTGAAATGGCCTATTTTGAATGCGTTCACGAGGTAAAACTCATTGTGGACCTTATTTATCAGGGCGGACTGGATTACATGCGCTACAGCATCAGCAACACGGCTGAGTATGGCGATTTAACACGCGGCCCGCGCATCGTCACCGACGAAACCAAGAAAGAAATGCAGAAGATTCTTGATGAAATCACCTCCGGCAAGTTTGCCGCCGAATGGATGGCTGAACATAAGGCCGGCAAGCCCCGCTTCAACGCCCTGTATCAGGCCGACAAAAACCATCCGGTGGAAGTAACCGGCCGACGCCTGCGCAAAATGATGAAATGGATTAACGCCAAAGAAATTGATTGAGGGCATGAACGCCGGCCGCCCCGGCTGGCAACCGGAACCCGCTGGGTCCGGGCTTGGAGTTTGTTTGTATGATTGAATTTGCAACAGGACAGGATCATACCGCCATCGCGGCCGACAATACCGAACAGATGGCCGCATGGTACAAAAAGATGCTCGGCTTTGAAATCATCGCGCAAACCGAGCCGCAACCTCCGGGCAACCAGCGAACCTATCTGATCGGCCCGCCAAATATTAAGCAGGTGGCGTCGGGCATGATGCTCGAAATTATGCCCCGAAACGACCATGTTCGCCGCCCGCGCGAAAGCCACGACGCCGGCATCAGCCACGTAGCCTGGCGTGTTCGCGACTTTGACCAAGCCTATGCGCATCTTGCCGCCATGGGGTGCGGATTTGTGGGTTCCGTGGTACAGGCCGTCGGCGGCGGACGACTCATTTCATTCGTGGACTGTGAAGGAAACCTGATGCAAATTGTTGAACGTTCCTGACCCGAAAGGATTCACCGTCCATGAGTACACTCATTGCCAAGGCACAACATACGTGCCACGTCTTCCTGTTTGCCTTCGCGGCCATCGTTCTTATGACCCTCACGGGCTGCGCCAACCGCACCGTGCAGATCAATCTGGTGCCAACCCATGCGGGCATTCGACCGCAGATGGTGCATCGCAGCAGCCATTGGTTTGTATGCAACCGCATTGCCATCGTTCGCATCTCCGGTATGCTCGCCGACGGCCGCAGCGGCGGACTCTTTGGCAGCGGGCATAACCCCGTAAGCGACCTGCGGCAAACGCTTGACCGCATTGCGCACGACCCGCGCGTTAAGGCCGTTATCCTGCGACTTAACACCCCCGGCGGCACAGTTACGGCAAGCGCCATGATGTACCACGACATTCTGGCGTTTAAGAAAAAGACGCATCTGCCGGTCATCGCCTCCATGATGGATCTGTGCGCCAGCGGTGGATATTACATTTCGTGCGCTTCGGACTATCAGATGGCGTACCCCACCACCATCACCGCGTCTATCGGGGTCATTGTTCAGTTGTTTAACTTTCATAAATCATTGGGTTACCTTGGCATTCAAGCACCGGTATTTGTCAGCGGAAAAAATAAAGATACAGCGTCACCATTTCACCGTATGAGCGACTCGCAGCGGGCCATCATTCAGGGGTTTGTCAATCAGTTTTACGCCCGCTTTCTGGGCATTGCTAAAAAGACGCATCCGCTGGTTCCCGCCAAAGATTGGAGCTGGCTTGCCGATGGCCGCCCGATGACCGGCACAGACGCAGCCAGGTACCATCTTATCAATGGATTGGGCAACCTCGACGATGCGATTGCGTTGGCCAAAAAAATGGCGCACATTCGCCACGCCAATGTTGTGCTTTATGCACGCAGCAGCCACGGCCATGGATCCATCTATGCGCACTCGCAGCCGATGCACACAGGCGAAGAGTTCAACATGTTTAACGTCAACCTGAACCCTTCAGCGGCGGCTGCAATGCTGCATCCAACATTCTTGTACATGTGGGAAAATTGATGCGGCATTGCGCACGCCGCATGATGCTGCGCGATAGTTACTGGTTATCCGCCGGTTGAGCCTGCCGCTCACCATCGGTCGGCCAACGCTCGCGCTTACGGTGATGCCGCTGCATTTGCGGCGATCTGCTTGATGCCTGCTCACCAACATCCTGAGCCTCCACCACCGGATGGCCGGCATTAATCATGACCACACGGGTGCCGACTTTTATCATCGTAAACAGATGTACCGCGTCCCAGTTGGTCATGCGGAAGCAACCATGCGAGCCGGTAATGCCTATGTACTGCGGCACCGGATTACCGTGAATGCCCACGCCCGGTATGTTCAGGCCCATCCAAACCACTCCCACCGGATTGCGCGGGCCGGGCGGAATAATCAAACGCCGGTCTATGCCATGCACCTCCGGCCAGGACGAAGGAATGAAGGTATAGTTGGGGTTAACGGCTATGACAGCAATCTTGGCGTCGTTGACGCTGGGCAATTCCTGCTTATGGGCCGCAATGGAACACTTAAAGAGAGCCACCTCCTGATTACTTGCGTTAAACACGCGAATAGCCCTCTGCTGAAAGTTAATAGTCAGGTAGGCGGCCTTTACCGGTGGGTAGCCATGCTTGTCCATATCCAGCGTCGCCGCCATGCCGCCGGGCACGCCAAAATCCACATCAGGACCGGGGAATGGACGAATATTGGGAACCCGAATTTTTTGGCCCACCTGGAGCTGGCTTAAGGGCACATGCGGGTTGAGTCGCTGCAGCAGCGCCCGCTCGCAATGAAACTTTTCCAGAATACAATCTTCCAGCGATGCATAAGGCATGCGGCGGGCCGCGGCCATGGTGAGCCAATGATAATGCTCGGTACCTACCGCGTCTTGATCAGTCTGAGAAATGGTGTACCACGTCCACACATGGGCGACATCCACATGCAGCGCATCAAAGATGCGCGGATCATGGCGATCAAACGGATTAACGCCCGGAAAAAAACTCTTGGCGTACTGGCGTAAAGCTCGTCGCGAGTTTGGCCCAAAGGAGGCGTCTAAAATGCCCGGAGAAAAGTTATTGGCTGCCAGGGCTATCTGCCAGGCAAGCGCTATACGCTGTTTTTGATCTAAACGAGGGGGCGCTTCTGATAATGGCGCGGCCGTATTCGCGGCCGATCTGTCTAAGGACGCATTCGATGAACCTACACCAACCGGCGATAAAGATGGGGTCCCGCCGCCGCGGCCATACGCCATGCCGCCAGTTACCCTAAACAAGCCGCCGACAGCCATAGCTATAAAAATGATGAGCAAAGATGATGACCACCGCGTGCCTGCGGTTAGCACCGACTGGTTATTCATGGCAGCAACCTCGCCCATGCAATCCTTGCCAAATCTGGCGGCCGGCCACATGGCCGGATGGGTCTTCTGGCATCTGCCCACGGCG
>JAJXZA010000350.1 GCA_021780285.1 Planctomycetota bacterium | reverse complement strand
TTCTCTGGAGCGTACGCCGATGCTCCTCGATGGGCAATCGCCATAATCGAGGCATTCGACATGTGCTTTAGTATAACAAACCCTACAGCCAAGGCAAAGGTCAGGACGCTTTTGTAATATGGATTCAGTACAGATGGCTTACTTGCTTCCCGCTTGCCCCTAAGCTAAACCGCAAACCGCGATGCGAAATGGGCTGCCGCTTGCAGCCTATTAACGGTTACCTATGAGCGACTCTGTTGCAACTTCATGTTGGCCCGCTCAATAGCCTTGAGCATAAAGCTGCGGTTATTGGTCGGTGTGATGGAATAGTCATGATCGCCCACCGTTTGATGTCTTTCATCAAAAGCCCATACGGCCGCCAACGGTACTTGCGCTTTTAGAATCGAACGCAAAATGGCGTTAAACAGTCGGCGGCTTGCGACCTCCGGACCGGGCACCCCGAATTCACCCACAAAAACCGGTTTATGCCACCGTATTGCCATGGCCCCCACGCGTAGAATACTCGCCGGGGCCGAAGCACGATATTCATGCACGCAAATCATATCGAAGGCAGCATTGTCTCGCTGCAGCGTGTACGCCCATTGAGGGAGGGTATCTTTCTTCCAGGTATGATCCATCATGTTGTGCCACGAGCTATCGCGCGGACGGCTGTTGCCCGCCTCAACAATGTGGTACGGATCATACCGCCGCACCAAGTGAACAAAGCGTGCATACAATTGCCACATCTGGGCGTGGGTGTAATCCGGTGGCGGCTTAGCACCGGAAACACGCTGCCTAACTTGGGGCAGGTCCATTCTCAGGTTCAATTCATTACCAAACTCCCAACCCCAGATTGCCCGATTGTGCTCATAGCGCTTAACCATTTGCGTAACATACTGCGTCCAGATGCGATAGGTTCTGCTCTGGGGGTTATTCCACACCGCCAGGCCGCTCTCATGAGCCAGATCGTCGGGCCAAAACGGCGTGAAAAACAAACTCGGAATCAGCCCCACGTGGCATTTATTTGCGATCGCGCAAAGTGCGTCCATCGCCTGAAAATAGCGCCGCGGGTGGCTTTGATAAACCTGCTTTAAGTACGCCCGGCACCGGGCGGGAGTTCCCCATGCAGCCAGTGCTGGAAACCTCACAAAAGGAATGTGATAGGCCTGGAGTTCTTTGAAGTCGCGAGGAACGGATGGATCATCAGGATTTATCAATAGCCGCCGCAAAGCGCCGACAAAATTCACGCCGATACCACGGTACCGACGACCATCCTTTTCCAAAGTACCGCCGGGGGCGACCGTCAGACCATGCCACACCTGAAATAGCACTGGTCGCGCCGCGTCAGCATTGGCAGTACAGACAAAACACCACCCAATCAGCCAAATGCAAAAACTTTTTGGTACGAGGCCCGAAACGAAACAATTTTTCATGTGAATCGGCTCCCTTGCATTTTACATGATAAGCCTGACGGCCCAACGGAGAACCCTCTCATCTTTACAATTACATCGCCACGCGGTTGTGGTATTGGAGCCTTAACCCGAAGCCCGCCTGCAAACCGCTGCGCGACGCAAACCCGTGGCTACGCCTTCGGCAACGCTTCAGTCAACGCATCAATGTCGGCGGCGGTATTGTAAAAATGCGGCGATGCACGCAGGCGCCCTTCGCGTTCTACAATAATAATTTTCTGCTCTTCAAGCTGACGAATAATCTGTCCGTGGCGTCGCTGCGGGTCCACAAACGACACAATGCCACTTGCCTCGCCGGGCCGCCGGCTGCTTACCAGTTGGTAGCCCCGGTCGTGCAGCCGGTCACACAAATAAGCGCCCAATGCCAGCGTACGCCGGTGGATCAGGTCTATTCCCACCTCCAGCAGCAAATCCAGTGATGCACCCAGTGCCAGCACCCCGGGAATATTGTACGAGCCGCACTCAAAGCGTTTTGCGTCGCTGCGCAGCGTAAAGTCGTAATGGCCGTAGTCGCTGGCGTTAATCACGTTCATCCAGCCGATTTCAGGCTCGAGCTTGTCAAGCAGCTCCCGGCGGCAATAGAACACACCGGCCCCTTCAGGCCCAAGCATCCACTTGTGCCCGTCGGCCGACCAAAAATCTATGTTCATGGCCTTAACATCCACCGGCAACACCCCGCCGGCCTGAATGCCATCCACGCAAAACAAAATGTCCCGCTCGCGGCAGAACCTGCCGATTGCCGTCATGTCGTGGGCAAACCCGCTGGCGTATTCAACCTGCGATAGCGCTATCATGCGGGTTTTTGGCGTAACGGCGGCAAAAATGTCAGCCGAGTCAATACGGCCGTCACGCTCCCTAACCATCATATGTTCTACGCCATAACGGCGAGCCAGATTCATCCACGGATAAACATTAGATGGATACTCTACCGCCGTGCTTATAACCTGATCGCCAGGCTGCCATTGCAAACCGTTGGCGACAAAAGCAATGCCCTCACTGGTATTTTTGATGAAGGCGACCTCCGTCGCGTCGGCGTTAATTAGCTGCGCTGCGGCGCGTCGTACCAGTTCCGCGCGTTGATACCATCGCCCGGTAAGGTAGGCATCATCGCGGGCCTCGCGGGCAAACTGCTCAATCACGGCCGCTGCGCGGGCGCTGATGGGCGCTACGCCGGCATGATTAAAAAACCGCCACCGCACAACAATCGGAAACTCGCTCGCAATATCAAAGCCTTGAGGCAAATGGGGTATGTCGCTCATCAGTAAACCTTTCCAAACTGCATGAAACGCTACCATACGCGGCTTTGCTTGCGAAAACAATTGGCGCTACGCCCTTACTGCCCGCGCAAAAGGCCAACAGCCGCCGGGACGAAAGTTTGCGTTCGTCCCGCCCCCTCGACACTTGCCGACAAACCAGCTTACCTCGATTATAGTTGTTGGTTACTCGCCGAGGCTCCTGGGAGCCTGTCCAAGTAACGGCCGGGATTGGGATAGTTAACAACGGAGACCTTATGGCGGAACATGGTTACATTGCAGTTGACTTAGGGGCGGAATCTGGCCGCGTGATGCTCGCACGGGTTGGCCCGGCGGGCGTGATGCTGCAGGAAATGCACCGCTTTGCCAACGGACCCGTCAATGCCGGCGGCACACTCTACTGGGATGCACTGCGCCTCTGGAGCGAAATTCAGGCTGGCATCGCCAAAACCACCGCCGAAAACCCAAATATTTCCGGCATCGGTCTTGACACCTGGGGCGTGGACTTCGGCCTTATTGATGGCCACGGCCAACTCATTGGCAACCCCACCCATTACCGCGACGCCCGCACCCGCGGCATGATTGACAAAGTCTACGCAAACCTGCCCCGCGAAAAAGTCTACGGCATTACCGGCATTCAAACCATGGAGCTTAACACCCTTTTTCAACTCGCGGCCGTTGCCGCCAAAGCGCCCGAAACCCTCGCGCGCGCCAAAACGCTTTTGTTCATGCCGGACCTTTTTGCCTATTGGCTTACCGGGCGCCGCACCAATGAATACACCATTGCGTCAACCTCGCAAATGCTTGACGCACGCCAACGCCAATGGTCAAGCGATATTCTGGCGGCCATTGGTATACCGCCATCGCTGTTTGCAGAAATGGTTATTCCATGCACCGGTAATAGCGTTATTGGGCCGGTGCAGCGCGACATAGGTGAAACCCTGCGCGCCGACGGTGTGCCGGTGCTGGCCGTAGGCAGCCACGATACCGCCAGCGCCGTTGCCGCCGTACCCGCTACCGGCGACGACTGGCTGTATTTATCGAGCGGTACCTGGAGCCTGCTCGGCGCTGAAGTCGCCCAGCCCGTGCTCGACAGCCGGGCCATGCGCTACAACCTCACCAATGAAGGCGGCGTAGGCGGCACCATTCGGCTGCTCAAAAATATCGCCGGGCTTTGGATATTACAGGAATGCCGCCGCGCCTGGGCTCGCCAGGGCAAAGAGTTTGAATACCGCACACTCGTGCAGCTCGCCCGCGAAGAACCGGGCCATACCGCTCTGCTCAATCTTGAAGACCCCGGCTTTGGTGCACCAGGCGATATGCCCGGCAAAATTGCCGAACACTGCCGCCGCACCGGCCAGCCCATTCCCGAAACACCCGGGCGTTTTACCCGCATCATTCTTGAAAGCCTTGCGGTTACCTATCATCATGTGCGGCTCATGCTGGAAGAAGTGACCGGGCGCAAGTTCAACAAGCTGCACATTGTGGGCGGCGGCTCACAAAACGAATTACTCAACCAGATGGCCGCCGACGCCACCGGCCTTACCGTTTTTGCCGGCCCGGTGGAGGCTACCGCCCTTGGCAACGCCATCGCTCAGGCCATGGCGGTCGGGCAAATTGCCTCGCTTGCCGAAGCCCGGGCACTGGTGGCCAAAACCGTCAACTTGCGAACCTATCAACCGGTCGAAACCCAACGCTGGCAGGACTGGATTAAACGCCGCGCCGGCTGAAAAATATTTTCTCATAGGACTTTACAAACAGGAGAACCTCATGCTCAAAACCCAATTACTTCATCCCGAAATTCTGCAGGCGCTCGGCAGCAGCGGCCACTCCAGCAGAGTTCTCATTGCGGATGGCAACTATCCGTTCGCCACCAAACGCGGGCCTAACAGCAAGCTCGTGTTTTTAAACTTATCCCCGGGCATGCTGCAGGTAACCGATGTGCTCAAGGCTCTGCTCGCGGCGGTTCCGGTAGAAGCCGCTGCCGTCATGCAACCCGCTCGCACCGGGCCCTACGCACTCAAGCAAGACCCTCCGGTTTTTGCTGAGTTCAAAAAGCTCCTCGACGATGCCGGCTCGGGTGTTAAGCTTGATCGCATCGAGCGGTTCAAATTCTACGATGAGGCGTCCACCCCCGACGTTTGCCTGACCATTGCCACCGGCGAGCAGCGTATTTATGCCAACCTGCTGCTGACCATCGGCGTGGTGCGGTAAGCCTATTGCACATATTGAGGTCATGCCCATGAACATTGCGCTCATTGGCTATCGCGGGTCTGGCAAGTCGGCGGTGGGCAAGTTGCTCGCCGCCCGCCTTGGCATGGCGTTTTGCGATACCGATGAGCTTATCGTGGCCCAGGCGGGCAAAACCATCCGCGAAATATTCGCCGTCGGCGGTGAGGTGGCGTTTCGCACCCTGGAGCGCGACGCGGTTGCCCAGGCCGCCGCGCAGGACAACACCGTCATCGCCGCCGGCGGCGGCGTGGTGCTTGATCCAGCCAATGTTGCCGCCCTTAAGCGCAACGCCAAAATTGTCTGGCTCTCCGCCCCTGCCGAAGTGCTCTATCAGCGCATAACCGCCGATATCACGTCACAGCACACGCGCCCCAACCTCACCGCCTCCGGCGGCCTCGAAGAGGTGAAGCGACTGCTCGCCCTTCGCACGCCGCTGTATCAATCCGTCGCCGATATCACAGTAGAAGCCGGCAATCAAACCCCCGAACAACTCGCGTGGTATTTATCGCAGATGGTGTGAAGCGCTACGAAATAGTGCATTTCCATTCCATGAGTTCACAAAGCGCCTTGATGGCTGGCCCGATGCAATCCTTAGGTTCAAGCCCTTTAACGAGCGAACAACCGCCGCTTTCAAGCCCTGATCAGAAGTTGACATTCCTGGCGATATAAATCCTGTCCTATGGCGGCCGGCGTACCAAGCCTGCTTCAGGGCCTCTGCAGGGCTGCTCGCCGCTGCAGCGCCCCGTCGAAGCGGTGTTTTGCCAATCAGCCATTTGGCGCATATAATTAGGCCAAATGGCTAGATAAGGAGTTCCCATGCCTACCGTTCAAACGCACCGTCAGGCTCGCAACAGCCAAGGCTCAAAACGCCTGTTTATTCGTTACACCCTCGGCATTGATACCGGCGACTCGGTGAAGACTGTTCGGCTGATTCGCAATGGCCTGCCATTCCATGTTCTCGCCGGGTTCCAGAAAGCGACGCAGTTGCCATGGTCCGACATCGCCCGCCTTGCGGCCATACCACAACGCACGCTTACGCGGCGTCAGCACGAGGGCAAGCTGCATCCCGATGAGTCCGACCGGGTATGGCGGGCGTCAACCATTTTTGAGCTGGCGGTGGAATTGTTTGAAGGCGATATCCCGGCAGCCCGAAAATGGCTGCAGACCCCACAGCCAAGCCTGGGTGATGAAACGCCGCTGCATTTCGCCTCAACCGAAGCAGGGGCACGCGAAGTTGAAAACCTCATCGGTCGGCTGGAGCACGGGGTCTTCGAATGATGATTCACTCGTGGCGCATCACCAAGGGCAAGCACGCAAAGACCGCGTTTTCCGGCGCTGGCGCAAAAACCTACGGGGGACGGTGGAACAGCCCAAGAACGGCGATGGTGTATACCGCCGGAAGCGCCTCTCTGGCTATCCTTGAAATGCTGGTCCATCTGTCGGCGCCTGATTTAATGAGGCGTTACGTTCTCTTTGAGGTGACTTTTGATGAGTCCCTCGTGACAAACATTGTTCGCGGCGCAGTGCCGGCAGTTTGGCGCAGCTCGCCAACGAACCAGGCGATACGACAAATCGGCGATAACTGGATAGCCGCCAACCGTTCCGCCGTTTTACGGGTGCCCAGCGTGCTGGTTGCAAGCGAGTGGAATTATTTGTTAAATCCCGCGCATCCGGATTTTGCGAAGATTACCAGCGGTCCTCGGCAGCCCATTATTTTTGACCCACGGCTGGTCAAGAAATCATCGTAGCTTCGCCCTTTATTACAGGAAGGGATTAGATGCTTATCCACTTCAACCTCTTCAGGCACGTTACCAATGGTTCTGCGGTTCACGAGGAAACCTGCGAAGCCTGCGGGCAGCCGTTTCGCTACACACTTACCCGCCAAGCTCAAGGAGTGTCCGTCAGCCTCTATTGGACATTCATGAAGACCGCCAAAGCGCGGGCGCAAAAAGACGCTGAAAAGCGACTGGCACGTATGCTCCGCACCGACGCCGACCTGGTGCCCTGCCCAAAATGCCGGCACGTGAATCAATCACTCATCGCGGCCTATCGCTCGGCCCGCTACCGCGGCCTCACCCAAAAAGGATTCTTGCTGCTCGGCACAGGCGTGGTAGCGGGATCGCTCGTGTATCCTTTCAGCGATGCTATCGGGGCGCACCCCAGGATGGGTATCAATGAGTTGGCCATCGCCTGCGCGGCTTTTCCGATGATCGCTGGGCTGGCGTTGCTGCTGCTCGCCTACCTGCTACGCAGCACCGTCAACCCCAATCGCCGGCCGGGCAGGCCCGACGTTCCCATCGGTACGCCACCGGCTGAAATGCCGGTCAAAACACCCAACAGGCCGTATCCAAAGTGGGTGGCTGTGCCGTCGGTAGAACCGACCAAGGCCTTGGCTGGGCAATGGGCATTTTTTCGTGCAGGGCAACTTATATTTCCGCCGCTTTGCTGCCAATGCCTCGGCCCGCCTGATGGTATTCTTAAGCCAGCTATTGGCGGCAAGAAGCTTATCGCCGCACCGATTTGCCGTCATTGCCAGCGAAGGATTACGCATGCTCTTAGACCAAAGTTCCACCTTCTCTGGCACGCATCTCAGCGCTGTAACCTCTTGTTAAATCCAGCTTTACGTCACGTTTGCGGCCGATTTTTGCCGGCAAAGTGTACCCATGTAAT
>JAJXZA010000062.1 GCA_021780285.1 Planctomycetota bacterium | reverse complement strand
ATCGGCAGCCCGCCCTTATTTAAACGTAATAAAACGACCTGATGCCTCACATCTGCGGGTAACCCCTTTCACCGCCTCTGCAAAAATCAGCTTCAGTCAAGCGGTTTAAGACAACGCAACCGGCTCCACGGCAACCGGGTTACCTGGCTGGCGACGGCGTAAACGGCTATAATCCACGGCATTACCTTACCTATCTTTCCCACGATTAGCTTGGTGCGGCCCTAACCGGCTGCACTGGGCTTTGTTTTGCTTGACAGTGCGGCCCAAATAAGGGATAATTCGCCGCATGAATACAGAGATTGAAACAGCGTTGCGGCAGGCCATTAAAAACTCCGGCTTATCGTATTACCAGTTATCGAAAGATTCAGGCGTTGAGCCAAGGTCTATAGGCCGATTCATGGCCAAACAGAATACATTGCGATTGGACTGTGCGGGCCGCCTGTGCAAGCGGCTGAAACTGAGTTTGCAAGGGGAGCAACATGGCGAAAGTATTTAAGATCACAGGCCGACCCGGTTGGTACTACAAGGTCAAAGTTGAAGGGCAGTGGAAACTGCGAAAAGCATATTCGGACAAGCGGGCCAGTGAGCAGAAAATGGCCGATCATCAGGCCACTATTGACCGGGGCGAAGTTGGGTTGCTTGACCAGTTTGCCGAGCATAAAAAACGCGCGCTGGCGGATCACTTCGATAACTACATTGACGATATGAAAGCCAAGGGGCGCGCCGGCGAGCATATCGCCAATACCAAGCGGTTTTTATTGAAAATTGCCGCCGATTGTAACTGGCAGCGAACATCGGACATATCCGCAGATTCTATCGTGCGCTGGCGAACTAACTTCAATCGCAGTCCGCGTACTAAAAATGCTTATCTCATTGCCGCCAAAGCATTCTGCACTTGGATGACCAGACAAGGCCGTATGGCAGCCAACCCATTGGCGACCGTTGGCCGGGTGGAACAACGCGGCCACGAAGTACGGGTACGGCGCGCGCTTTCGGACGCCGAGATTACCCGGCTGTTGAATGTTGCCGGCGAATATCGCACCGTGTACCTGACGGCTTTAACAACCGGCTTGCGAAAAGGCGAACTGGCTGCATTGTGTTGGGGCGACGTGCGGCTGAATGCCGCCCGGCCATTTATCAACGTGCGGGCCAGTATCAGCAAGAACCATAAGACGGCGACCATGTTCCTGCGGCAGGATGTTGCGACCGCATTAGCCGCCATTAAGCCCCAAGATGCCGACGATAACCAACCAGTATTTATAGTGCCAGGGCGAAAACGGTTCTACAGCCACTTAAAGACCGCCAAGATCGCCAGGAAAGACAGCCAGGGGCGAATTGTGGACTTTCACGCCGGGTCTGCCAATTTTTCTGGCGTGACGCGATATTTCATCGTCATAACCCATGTTTTTGTAGTGCAAATGCCGTTTGGTATGATTCGGCATGGCCCGACGCCCGATTTATTGGCAGACCCTTCACGCCCTGCGGCACACATTTATCACGGCGTTAAGCCGTGCAGGCGTCCAGCCACGGGTAGCAATGGAGTTGGCCCGCCACAGCCAGATTGACCTAACTATGCGGGTATACACAGACGGCGGATTACTGGGAACAGCAGACGCTGTGAATGCCCTACCGGCATGGGAGACGGCGCAACCACGGGCGCAACCAAAGCG
Source organism: Planctomycetota bacterium (assembly GCA_021780285.1). GTDB lineage: Bacteria > Planctomycetota > Phycisphaerae > WQYP01 > WQYP01 > JABEVB01. The sequence goes on along the minus strand of JAJXZA010000062.1, from coordinate 5,992 downwards.
CAACCAAAACGTGCACGCTTTGACGCAAAAGCGTACAACGCGGTGCATCAAAACTGCATATTAGGTAAAATGAGAAAACCATCATGGATATTGAGTAAAATAGCGCTTTTACAAGCAAAAAAGGGAATCGGGGCGACAGGATTTGAACCTGCGACCCCTTGACCCCCAGTCAAGTGCGCTAGCCAGGCTGCGCTACGCCCCGATCTTGAATTGTAATTACCGCCTATCTTACCGGATTTATGACGCTTGTGAAACCCGCCGCCAAGCCGGCAAGGCATGGCCGCATGGCCGGGCTTCCGTCACAAAAGCAACATGGAGACGACCGGGATCGAACCGGCAACCCCTGCCTTGCAAAGGCAGTGCTCTCCCAATTGAGCTACGTCCCCGTGGTGAGCTTGCAGCCCACCCAATTATGTTAGCAGTTTTGGCCGTTGAAACAAGAGCCGCTCCGGCGACTGCAGGCCGATAATCGGACTCAGTAAGTCGGGCGCTGGCAGTCCCGGCCGATCGTGGATGGCAGTGGCCATGTTGACCGATCCTTACGGAAAGCGGCGAGTATTGTGGTGCGACTTGAGAACTCTTTGATCTTGTGCAGCAACGCAAAAACAAAAAAGTCCCGCGGCGTCTGCCGCGGGATGGGATTGGTTTTTGAGCTACTGAAACCAGCGATCAGGCGCTGCGGCGTTTCCGCAGCATCAGCACGCCCAAGCCAGCGACGGCGAGCAACACGAGCCCGGTCGGCTCTGGCACCAGCACCGGGCTTTCGGCAAATACTCCGTCAATGAGAGCGGTTGTAGACGCGCCCGAATTGTCATCCGCTGCAATCCCGGATGCTCCACCTGTGTAGCTGAACTTGAGGTAGCCGTTATAGGTGCCGCTGGTGATCATCTCCAAAGAGCTGCTGGTAATATTAGGTGCGTCGCCTGTTCCATAAGTTATGTTGCCGCCCGAGTTGTTGGTTGGATCAACAAAACTCACCGTGCCGGAATTGGTGGTGGCATCATAATTGATGCCTGTCAGGGCTACCATGTGGCCGCCTGCACCACTGTAGCCCCCCGAACCATTACTCCAGGAAATACCCATTTCGACATCCTCACCGGCAGCAAGCTGCTGCTCGATAAATTGCGCTGTTGGGGCGGTCTGCGTCACGCCACCCTTCCACGGCCCACTCGCCGCTTGGCTGTAAAAGGCGCTCTGCCCCACAGTTTGAATCGCGTATTTTTGGCCGTTGGGGGCAGTAAATCCGCCGGGAGCAAGATTTTGGAGATACGCCTCCTTGCCTTGAACGAAGTTGCCGTCGGTCGTCCCACCGCCCGTGTAGTTGGTTTGACTGCCGCCAACGGATGTGGCAGGAGCAGTGTTCATATTCGCGGCCAATGTACTGATTGTGCCATACGGGTTGCCCAAGTTAACCAGCCCGGTAAGGCCATATTGATTTTGCAGATAGATAAATGAATTTGCCGCTGATGTGGGCGCACACGCGGCGGGACCCATGGCTGATACACCCGGATTGTTGGGCGTTATCAAAAAATTGCTGGTGGTGCCATTGGGGGCTACCGTGGTATTCGTAGCATTCTGATCAAAATGGCCATATGAATTTGCATTTTCGCTGGCGATGTATGTTGTATCGGCGGCTTGGGCCAAGCCAGTTAGCATCGCCAAACTGGCGACGGCAAATGACGCGGCCTGTACCAAGCCGATATGACGAGTTGCAAGTTGGCTGTTCATGGTCCATCCCTTTTTGTAATTACCGGAATCCACAACGACGGCACTGGGAACATCCCGGCGCAGCGCCGGTGGACGGATCCTTTTTGATCACATAGCGGCCTTACGCCGCCGGAGCAAAAGTATGCCAAAGCTGCCTGTCGCCAGCAGAGCAAGCGATGCGGGTTCGGGGATCGTCTGCATTTCAAACGATACCAAAAGGTCCTGCGCGCCGGCCAAGGATGCCGGGGCATTCATCGCGATGCTCAGGTTGGTAAGGGTGCCGCTCCCCGCGTTAAACGTCGAATTATAGGTGTAATCGGTCCGGTTGGTGAGCGTCGTAAGAACCGCCGGGTTACTGAGGATGTTGGGCGTAGTCTGCACCTCAACGCCGTTGACCAGGTCGGCGATGTACTTCTGATCAACTGATGTAATCCCTTGAATTGTCACGCCGCTGAAATTGGCGGCAAAGCCGGCGGCATTGTGAAAATCAAATAGAAACCTCTCCAGGTTGCCAGCCTCGCGCTGGGCGGATTCGTTGACCACCACGCCATTCAGGGTCTGCTGGGTTCCCCATTGAAACGCTGCGCTCACCGGATTGTTGCCCACACCGACGCTAATCATGGCAGCCTTGGTTACGCTGACAAAAGTGTTCTGATAATAGAGCGCTGAGATAAGCGGGATAGTCGCGGTGGCATTGTTGTCGAGGTTACCGATGTTTGGTCCGATCGCGTTAACGGTGCCGATCTGGTCATCAACCCCAGCAGGCCAAACCTGATTCAACGTGGCGGGCACCTGCCTGAAGCCACCTCCATTGGCCATCAGGTCTGTCGCGGTATTACTATGAATGCCGTTATCCGTCGTCTGTTGGGCACGCCAGCGCCACCGGTCGAGCAGGGCATGCCCGATTTCGTGGGCCACGGTGTCGTTGTTGCGCGCGGCCGAGTTGGCAACCACGCCAATGGCGGGCACGGCCGGTGGATTCACATCTTCGGCGCTCCACGCCTGGCCGTTGGCTGTAAAATTTGGGAGATAATACAGGTTGAGGCTGTTGTTGGCGTTATTGTTATTGGTAAATAACGCCGGGGCGTTGGCAGACGTATAGCCACCCACAGGAGTCGCGTTGACGAGCGTGGCATTACTAAGGTCGGAGAGTTGAAGTCCAATTTGGCTGTATATGGTGTTAGCAAAAGAGAAATCATTGGCGATGCCGGGATCCGTCGCAACCGCGGGACCTGGTCCGACGGTCGTAGTACGTACGTTTAGCTGGCCGGCGATGGGCAAAGCCTGCAACGTCGAACAAGCACTTACGAGGGCCACGGCGGTTGCCCACACAAATGGCATGCCTATACAACTCCGAACTGCGAGCAAGGCGGCATTGTCTGCATTAACGTGAACGGTTGGTTTGACGATGTTCATGATGTCCATTCCCGAAACAAATTGCCATTTTCCTGACAACCGGAGGCTCAACCCACACGACCGAATAGGTCGTCGCTGAAGCCCTGCAATGCACATGCCGGCATGCCGCGTCCAACCAGCACGTTCACCTTTTTCACAAAAGGGCACTCAGCGATGCCTCTGGCCGCCGACTTTGCGATTGCTGCGCAGCAATGCGCAAGCGACTGAGCCAACGAACCTTCAATTTCCACTTTTTACAAAAACGCTGCGAACTGCGGCAGGAACAAAGACTTGGGTGACTCGTAGCCACCTGCCCATTCACTATCGTTATTGATATTATAGCCCGATAAACGGAGAAGTCAAGAGAGCAATTGCCGGAATTTTTGGGTTCCATGTAACGCTCGGCGAGCGCAATTATTTTGAAGATAATGGCGATAGTTCAGCGATACGAATATTTTGTGCGGATGCATGTTCGCAACCGTCATTTCAAAGGCTTTTCAGGACCCGTTCACGGGTAATCACCAAGTCTGCCCTTATGGCAAAAAAGTACTTATGATGCGGTTTGCTGCCGCGATACCTGCGGCGTAAAGGCATCCGCTGATTGTAGAAATGTAATATAGTGTATACATGTTGCTGTGTACATATATCTTGATTCTTATACCGCTGCGACCCAGACATGGTCAGCACTCGGTGAGTGCCGAAGCGTCTACGCCGGGGGCTGCTTCGCGTTGCCGCGCCGCCCGGGGGGGGCAGGCAGGATGCGTTACGGGTGTGGTGGGGTTAAATGTGTTTGGATAGCTTGCGAAGAATTTTCTTTTCTAATGCGGGGTCGTGGCCCACCATAACCCAGTATTGTGTTTGCGGCGTGCCGGGTTGAAGGTGGCTGGCTTCGAGCGGAAATTGGCTGGCGCCGAACGCCGAAATGCCGGTAAAGGCCACAGGCCCAAGCGACTCGGTGGGGTTTACACGCCGCTCAACCAATACTTCCACGCTTATTTGAAATTGATGCCCTTTAATCCGCGTAATGACGAATCGTAAGCTTCGCCGAAAGGTGTTGAAGGTGCTTTCCATGGCGGAGTCGGCGCTGGTTTGATCGGGCCGCCACCATTCCACGATTTGAGGGCCGATGCGCGGGCGCGTGGTAATGATGCCGAGGGTGCGATCCTGCCAGTTCACGCGATAGCCAAGCCGCTGAATGAGTCGGAGCGTTTGCAGCCAGATGATGGTATAGCGCGAATTGGCGACCGTTTGCACCGATGCGTTTTTTGCATTGGCCAGCCAAATTGATCGTTGCGCGGTGCGTGACGGCTGGCTGGCGGCCGGTTTGGTTGCGGTCGCTGTGGCGGCCAACGGCAGATCAAAATTACTGTTGATTTTTTGATGGGGGTCGGGCAGCGCCCACGGCGGGCCTACCTGCGAAGGATGCAGCGGCTGAATAGAGCTGTGGCAACCGCCAAGCATGGCCAACAGCACAGCAGCTGCGACAACACGGGTGAGATTTGCTTTCGTTACATCCATGGGTGGAATTGTAACCGCCCTTGAACCTGCTTGGCCAGCCAACGCGGGCTGCGGGCCGCGAGAGTCCCGTTCATCAGCTCCCTGCACAGAGGCCTGTCCCGGCCAGCGCCGGGAGATTTTGGCTGCCATGCCTCAAACCCGATAGATCGGTCCTACCCTATCGGGATTTCGCCATCCCTGGCTCAACGGTGCTGCACTTGTGGGACGCTGCCGCTGCGCGGTGCGAGACCGGAGTCGTATGTTTTGGGGCATCGGGCGATTCGGCGGCGCTTATGGCGGCGGCAGCAGCGATTGCCAGCGGCATCCCGGCTTAAGCCCGTAGCCGTTGGCAAAGTCGGCAAGGGTCATTTTTTTTCGACCTTCGGGCTGCAATTCTATTATTTCAAGCCGCCCCGCTCCGCAGGCTACGGTTAAATCGGCAAGCACGATGCCCGGCGTACCTGTTGGCTTGCCATCACCCGGGTGCCCCTTGCATTTGAGGATGTGCACATTAACGCGTGGCTTGCCTGCGGCATCATGCAGCACCAGGGCGCAGCCGGGCCAGGGTGAAAGCCCGCGAATGCGGCACGAAACCACCTCGGCGGCATCGGTAAATTTTACCCAAGCCATGGATCGCAATAGTTTGGGCGCCCGGCTTTTTTGCGAGGCATCTTGCACGACAGCGGGCACGGCCTCGCCGCGAGCCATGGCCCCCACCACCCGCGCCAGCACCGGTGCACCGAGCTGCGCGAGGCGATCGTGTAATTCGCCGGCGCTTTCCTGATCACCAATGGGCGTGGCGGCGGCCGCCAAGATGTTGCCGCCATCCATAACGGCATTTACCTCAATAACGCTAACGCCGGTTTGCCGGCAGCCACTGAGAATAGCCCAATTAATGGGCGCAGCACCGCGAAAGGCCGGCAAAAGAGACGCATGCAGGTTAATGGCCCCGCGCGGCGCGCATGCCAGGAGTTGGTCGGAGAGCTTTTGCCCAAACGCAATTACCACCATCAACTCGGCGCCGCAGCCAGCCACTGCAGCGACAATTTCCGGGGTGTTAACATCTGCGGGCTTAATCGTTGGCAGGCCCGCAGCCGCAGCGAACGCGGCGACGGGAGTAGGCGTAAGGTGGCCGCCCCGGCCAGCCGGGCGATCGGGCTGGGTAATGATGCAGACAATTTCACAGCCGTCGGCCAGCAGTTGCTGAAGCGAGGGCAAGCCAAAGGCTCCGGAGCCGAGAAAAGCGATTTTCATGTTGAAATTGTACCGTGCGACGCGGCGGTGCATAAGGCTTTGAGAAATGTTGCTTTTTATCAATTTAGCCGCATAATAAGGTGCTTGGCGCAGCCAATAGAGCGCCCGTAGCGCAATTGGATAGAGCGCGTGGCTTCGA
>JAJXZA010000124.1 GCA_021780285.1 Planctomycetota bacterium | reverse complement strand
ACACCAACTTACAACAAATTGGCACCGCTGCAGCCTTCGACGCCATACGCCAATACAATTTTGTGAATTTTGAGGACGAGACAACGCAACCGGCTCAAACTTGGGCCAGGGCTGCTGGAGACGGTCTATGAAACATGTCTGGCTTTTGAATTATCCCGGCGAAAGTTGGCTGTGCAGCGGCAACTGGAGATTCCGATTGTCTACGATGGCCATAAACTGGATGCGGGCCTTCGATTGGATATGGTCGTCGAAAATTGTGTAATCGTCGAGCTTAAATCGGTTGATAAGATGATGCCTATATTTAAAGCGCGGGTGTTAACCTACTTGAAGCTATACCCCTCGCGGTCAGAATTGGAGTGTTTCTCGTAGTGCTGCGGCGCAACCCGGGCACCCCGGCAGCGCTGCCGCTGGCCGGGGTGACACCATGCGGCTTAACCGCATGGCTCGTTGTTGGGCGACGTTCAAGTTTGTCTCAATTTTTGGCCGCGTGCGGTATGACCCACCACCGCTTGGGCATACTCATTAACTTTAATGTGCCGCTGATCAGGGATGGTGTGCAGAGGATTATTCTATCAGCGTAGACTTCGCGCCGTCTGTCCCGATATCTTTTAATGCAGTTGCTGATTTTCGGGATCGCAACGCGTGCTGCGATATCATCTATACAATCCAGAGATCGGGATCGCGGTGAAAATTCGTCGAACGGCCTGATGTGTATAATTAACAGCGAAAATTACTGTGTATCGCTATTCGCGGATAAATGGTGATAATAGCGGCAGATAACTCTTGCTAAAACGAGATGTTAAAAGTGTGCTATCTAGCATGAAAGGGAACCCATGGCTGCATCAAACGATTACGACATCATCATTATTGGCACCGGCGCCGGCGGCGGAACGCTCGCGCATAAACTGGCTCCATCCGGAAAAAAAATTCTGCTGCTGGAGCGCGGCAGTTGGCTGCCTGCCGAAAAAGAAAACTGGGATGCCTCGAGCGTGTTTGTGCAGAACCGTTATGTTTCTCAAGATAACTGGTACGACAAAGACGGCGTAAAGTTTCAGCCAGGCAGCCATTACTTTGTCGGCGGCGCTACGAAAATGTTCGGTGCGGCGCTGTTTCGGCTGCGCAAGGAAGATTTCGGCGAAATACGCCATCATGACGGCATCTCCCCGGCGTGGCCTATCGCCTACGACGAGCTTGAGCCGTACTACCTGCAGGCCGAGCGGCTTTATCAGGTACATGGGCAGCGCGGCGAAGACCCGACGGAAGGGCCATCGTCAGGGCCGTACGCCTACCCGGCCATCAGCCATGAGCCGGTGATAGCGCGAATCGCGGAGCACTGGCAGAAAGCGGGCTACCATCCGTTTCATGCGCCGACGGGCGTCATGCTTAATGAGGCCGCAAGGCACGAAGGCCGCTGCATTCGCTGCAATACCTGCGATGGTTTTCCGTGCCTGGTGGGGGCGAAGTGTGATGCGGAGCATATTTGCGTGCGTCCGGCGCTTAAGTATCCCAACGTGACGCTGGTGACAAACGCCCATGTGCATAAGCTGGAGACCAGCGCTTCCGGCCGTGAAGTAACGCGTGTGCTGGCCAACTGCAGCGGCCAGGAGCGGGCCTTTACGGCGGGCATTGTGGTGTTGTCGGCGGGGGCGGCAAACTCGGCACGGGTGCTGCTGCTGTCGGCCAATGATAAACATCCGCGAGGTTTGGCCAATGGGTCGGACATGGTGGGGCGGAATTATATGTTTCATAACTCGGCGGCACTCGTGGCGCTTACCCGCGAGCCAAATACAACCGTGTTTCAAAAGACGCTCTCGCTCAACGACTTTTACTTCAAGGCGGACGACTTTGATTATCCGCTGGGCAACATTCAGATGATCGGCAAATCGCTGGGGCCGATGTTTAAGGGTGATGCGCCTAAATTTGCGCCTGGTTTTTCGCTGGAGGAACTGGCCAAGCATGCCATAGACTTCTGGCTTACCACGGAAGACCTGCCCATGGCCGACAATCGGGTGAGCTTGAACAGCAAAGGTGAGATTCAATTGAACTATACGTTCAACAATCAGGAACCGATGAAGCGGTTGCGCGGCAAGCTACAGCAGCTTATGGAACATGCCGACATGCACCCGCACCTGATTCCGAATCATCTTTATCTGGGCAAAACCATTCCCATTGCCGGCGTGGGGCATCAGGCCGGTACGCTGCGGTTTGGCCGCGATCCCAAAACGAGCGTGCTGGATGTAAACTGCAAGACCCACGAGTTGGACAATCTTTACGTTGTGGATACGAGCTTTTTCCCGAGCATTGGGGCGGTCAATCCGTCGCTGACAGCGATCGCCAATGCGCTGCGCGTAGGCGATCATCTGCTGGCGCGATTGAAGTAAAACAGGCTGCGGCGGGGCGGGCCGGCGGCTTTAGTGCACGGCTCGGGTCTGCCAATTTTTCTGGCCTTGGTCCAAACGGCAGCCCATCGCAACAGCGTGCTGTGCGCGGCGGCACGATTACCCCCGGCAAGCCGGGGGCTAAATAGTGGGCCGACGACCCGGCGATCGCGCTGCCACGGTTGATTTTCGCATGACGCCGGAAAAATTGGCAAACCCCACGGCTCCGCGGCGGGTGTGGCTTTTTGCCTTTTAGCACCGCTGGGCTTACAGTATCGCTTCGCTCCGGGACGGCGGGAGAATCGTCTTGCCCGTGTGCCGGGCATTGTTGGCGGAATTGATTGCTGATGGGCATTATCGTACAAAAATTTGGTGGAACCTCGGTTGCCACCGCAGAAAAGATTCACCAGGCGGCGAAAAAAGTCATTGCGGCAAAGCTAGCAGGGCATCAGGTTGTTGTAGTGGTATCGGCCATGGGGCACTCCACCGACGAACTGCTTGAATTGGCCCGCCAAGTTGCGCCCAACCCACCCAAACGGGAGCTGGATCAACTCCTGGCGACGGGGGAGCAGGTTACCATCGCGCTTATTGCCATGGCCATTGCCGCACAAGGGCATCAAGCCATCAGTTTTACCGGTGGGCAAATCGGCCTTGTAACCGATGCGGTTCATAGCAAGGCTCGTATCCGCCAGATAGACCACCAGCGCATTACCCGTGAGCTTAGCGCCGGCCGCATCGTGATTGTCGCCGGCTTTCAGGGCGTAACGGAAGATGGGGCGGTCACAACACTGGGCCGAGGCGGCAGCAACGCCACGCTGGTAGCGCTGGGGGCGGTGTTGAAGGCTGAAGTGTGCGAAAACTTTACCGATGTTGACGGCGTATTTACCGCCGACCCGCGCATTGTGCCCGATGCCCGAAAAATTGACCGCATCAGCTACGATGAAATGCTAGAGCTATCGAGCGTTGGCGCCGGGGTGCTGCAGACGCGGGCGGTGGAGTTTGCTAAAAAATACAATGTGCCGATTCATGTGCGAAACGCCGGGCACGATCGCCCGGGAACGTGGATTGTTGCGGAGACCAAAGCTATGGAACATATAGTTGTATCGGGCTGTGCCCTTAAAAAAGACCTCACCCGTGTCGCTCTCAAGGGCATTCCCGATCGGCCCGGTGTGGTGGCCCGCATTTTTACGGCTATTGCCGCGGGCAACATTGTGGTGGACGACATTATTCAAAACGTGCTTGACGACCACACGGCCAATATCAGCTTTACCGTCGAACATGGTGACGTGGCCGACCTGAAGCCGGTGGTCGAAAAACTGCTGGCGGAAATGGGTGGATCGGCCCGGTTTGACCGCGATTTGGCCAAGGTATCGGTTGTGGGTGTCGGCATGAAGCAGAGCACAGGTGTGGCGAGCACGATGTTTAAGGCGCTGGCTGATCAGCAGGTGAATATAGACAATATTTCTACAAGTGAAATCCGCATTTCTTGCCTGGTGGCGCGCAATGATGCCGACAAAGCACTGCGTGCGGTGCATGCGGCGTTTAAGTTGGGTGAATCGGTCAAAGATTGATGGGTCGCCACAACGGTTGTGGAGCGAGGGCGAACGACATATCTGCGGTTGCGCCACGGCCGGCGTTTTTTTTGTCGGGCCGCCTCCACATCGGTGCTGCTCATACAATATATGGCGTAATGGTTGCGCGTTTGACTGGGGGCCGCTGTGTCGGCGCAAAAACCAGGCGGCTCGTGGTGAGCCGCCTGATCTTTAATAAAAGTCGTGTACGAGCCGCACCGGTCTATGCGGGGTTTTAGTTTGAGTCTCCGCTCGGCACCGGAATGGTTTGGCCATTGGCCGGTACAATGCCGGTGTTGTTGCCGGTAGCCGCCGGCTGGTCGCTGGCGGGCACATACGGGTTGTACTTCAGTTTGACCGGCAAGATATAGATGTCAACGCGGCGGTTCATGGCGTTGCCACGATGCCGCGGAGCGTTGGGCGCTATCGGATGGGTTTTGCCCCAACCCGCAACCTGCATACGCCGTGGCAGCACGCCGTAATGCTTCAGGACGTACATAACCGAAATGGCGCGGTTGGTGGACAGATACCAGTTGGTGGGGTTCATCACGGATGCGCGATTGCGGCGAATCGGCACATCGTCGGTGTTGCCGACGATGCGAAGTTCATTATCGGCAATGGCCGACATATCCAGGATTTGAGCAAACTTGGCGAGGGCCTGGCGGGCTTCCTGCCGCACTTCAGTGGAGCCAAGCGCGAAGGTCAAATCGCTCTTGAACCGCACCAACCCGAGTGCTTTGTTGTATTGGAGCAGGTCGGGGTATTGCTGGGCGAGCTGTTCCAGAGCGTTGTTGACGGAGGCCGGCAGTTTGGGAGCGCTGTTGGCCAAGGCGAGAAGCTTGTTGTATTGATCCTGCAACTTGGCAAGGCGGGCTTTAAGCGCGTCGCGTTCTGCCATAAGGGCCGATACGCCGCCGCCCTGTGCAGCGAGGAGTTTGTCTTTATCGGCAAGCTGTGCTTCAAGGGTTTTGATCTGGCTTTGCAGGCTGGCAAGCTGTTCTTCCTGTGAGGCAAGCTGTGCTTTAGCCTGATCGTAAGCATCGTAGAGACGTTGATATTTTTGTTGCGAGACGCAACCGCCAACTGCAAGTGTTGCCGTCGCCAGTGCACCCAGAACGATCATCCGTGTTGCGCGAGTTGAAGTTGAGCAAGCCATGATTCACATCTCCATACGTTGAAGGCCAAAAAGCTGCTGCAGGCCAACCGCCTGCCGACTTGTGCCATAGTAAGGTTTACGCAAAAAAAGTTCCAGTGGTCTGTTAGGCGGGGGGTAACCAACCAAACAGTCTATGTACAGCGACCTCTGCATTGGTACAGCCAAAGATACTCAAGATTCTTTGGCGGATGGTATCGCAGGCAAGATGTTCCGCAGGTTTACCGCGTCGCCGCTTTGCCTGCGAAGAAGCCAACAAAGCCAAACAGCAGCGTGACCACAGCCAGCAGGCCGGTAAAGAGCCATATATTTTTGGCGAGCATGCCCAGCCACGACGGGCTAAAGCCAGCCACGCCGGCGGTGGTGATGATAAAGACCAGCACCATGGCCAACACCGCAGCGAGGGCCAAACCTCCGAACATGCCGGCGGTGGGGTCGGCCGCTTCCACAACGGGGGCGTAGGTGACCTGGCCGGACATGGCAGCCGGGGACTCGGCACCCAAGGCGGGGGAGCCTGCTCCCGTAGCCATCGCCCCGCCGGCGCTTGTGCGCCCGCTGGAATCAAAAACGCCGGAAGAAGAGCCAATGCCCGCCTGCGACGCACCGCCCTCGCCGGGATAGATTTCATCGAGAAGCTCTGCGCCGAGGCTGGTGTTGTCGCTTTCGCGGGTGAGGTCGAGCAGGCCGGAGCCGCTGCCGACCGAATCGAGGCCGGAAGGGGAAATTGCATCGTAAATGGGGGAAGATATCTGAGTTTGCGCGCTGGCATCGGTGGCTTTAACTTCGTGTTCGTCGAAGACGCGCATGCCTCGACCGTCGGGGGCGCCAGCCGTTTTTCCGGCGGCGGTACCTTGCCGGGTGTCGCCGGCCGGCTTGCCTGCGTGGCTCTCGCCAGCAAGGGCGATGCCCGAAGTGTCGGAGGGCGCAAGGTCAATGACGCCGCTGCCGGTGCCCGTGCCGACTTTCATGTCGCCGGCGAGGCGGTCAACTTGGTCAACCTTGAACATCGTTTTGTTGCCATCACGAAACTCGCGGAGCTTGCTTTGTTCAACAAGCTCTTTGAGCTTATCCGCCGTTACGCTGAGTTTGGCCGCGGCTTCATCCGCACTGTAAAACATTTTGCCCATGAAGCAACACTCCTTTGTCAAGACGCAAGCGATGACCAACATGCTGACGGCGCGGCGGCAGATGCGTCCACTGCCTGCCGCTCACTTCCCGCCATTGGGGTATTGTAAACCGACGTTAACCGACTTGCCAAATGTTTTTTTACCGGTTCTTTGGCGTTATCGGGCCGGCTGGCTGCCAGGGGCAGGCTTGCCGCCTCCGATACCCATACGCAGCATGGCTTTTACCTGCTCGGGGGTGGGGGCCGCATTGTTAAAGTCGGATAACTTAAGGTCGGCGGAAAAATCGCGTACGGCCATCAGACGCAGCCGCGAGGCCGTTGTAAGAATGCGATACACACAAACCCGGTGCGAAGCGGTATCGAGAAGAACAAACCCCCAGGCGTTGGCATTGAGCTGTGCAGGCATCATATAAATGTGCTTGTCGCCCGGCCAAGTTACCGGGTCGGCGCCATAGGCACTGGCCGCCGGGCCGAAAAGCCTATGATTGCTGCGGTGAGCGCTGTAGAACATTGCCGCAGCGTTAAGCAGCATTCCAAGGCCCAGCAAGGCCATCGCTGGGACGATCCATCGGCTTATATTGGTAAATCTTGATTGCATGATGGTATGGTATGGCTCATACGCTTTGGTAGCAAGCGAAAAAAATTGAAGGGGCTGAACCCTGGCCGGCTGGCGGCGTTGTTGCAGGACGTGGCTGTGGGCCGACGGCTCATGAATGGGCTTTTGTCGCCGCAGGCTTGCCCGCCATGGAGCACCCGCGAGCGTGGCAATATTCACATTCAAATTGGCTGGCGATGCAATGCTCAATGCGCTCCATCATCACCTTGGCGATACCTTCATCTACGCCCAGCGGAGCAGTTACATGACACGTTACGCCCGGATGCTCTGCTGCCGCTTCCGCCGTAATGCGCGGGATGTCGGTGGTGCTGTGCCGCCCGGGCGACAAAAAATAGGGGTGCACAATCACTTGCGTTGCGCCCTGGCGTACACAGGCGGCGATAGCCTGTGGAATGGTTGGTTCGGCAAGCTCCATATGGGCGGGTTCAACAATGGCGTAACCAGATACCCGTTTGAACATGCGGGCGACATCTTCAAGCATATCATTGGCCGCGGCAAACCGGCTGCCGTGATCTACGATTACCATGCCTACTTTTTGTTCGGTCTGCAAATTCGTACTCCTGTCTGCTGAAGGCCAAAACCCCGAGCCTCATCACGTTTCAAAGAATAGCATGTGTATCGAATGGCTCCAAACGCCGCCACGCGGGCCGGGGCTTAAATATGCCGACTGCGTAGTTGGCGGATCGCACAGTTCTGCCTGGTATACACCCGACTTGCAGGTGACACTTCTACTTCGGCTAAGGGTGACAATTCTACTTCGGTATAGGCGGTATAATAGGGTCTGCCAATAAATCGGGCTTCATCAGGCCACACCGGGCCGCCGCGGAATGCCTCGCCACGGTCTGCACGCTGGT
>JAJXZA010000368.1 GCA_021780285.1 Planctomycetota bacterium | reverse complement strand
GCCGCGGGTGTTGATAAATTACCGAGGCTTTTTCGCTTTACGTTGCTGGACTATCTCAGTCGCGCCGCGTGAGCACACAAAAATGGCAAAAGTCGAGTTAAGCAGCCTTAAACAAATATTGACTGCTGCACCAAATGTAACATAACCCCGGTTGCCGCGTTGCCTTAGTGCAAATCGGGGTCTACTGGAAGCTTAGTAAACAAGTGGCTCTTATTTTTACGATAGTCGCGCAACCGGGCTATAACCAGCTTTGGCAAAAATCCAGAAAGGCTTTGCAGCGGGCCGCCCAACGTGGCAATTTGTCTAATAAGGCTGCTGCTGGTAAAGCCCAGTCGTTCGCTGGTCATAATGAAAACGGTATCTACCCCTGCCACCGCCCGATTGGTTAAAGCCAGTTGAAACTCATATTCAAGGTCGGTCATGTTGCGCAGGCCGCGAAGGATGGCAACGGCGCGGCGGCGGCGCACTAATTCGACCGTTAAGCCCTTATATGCCTCCACCGTAACCTTGGCCAGCCCCGGCTTGCTCGCGGGCACCAGGCGGCGAATCATCTCCAGCCGCTCTTCCAGTGGAAAAAGCTCCGTTTTATCTGGATTGCGTCCGATAGCCACTATGACATGGTCAAAGAGCCTCCGCCCGCGCTCTATTACATCCAGATGGCCCAGCGTTACCGGGTCAAAAGTGCCGGGAAATACCGCAATCCTTTGGCTCTTTTTTGCCATAAAACACCCTTCACAAGTTCAAGCATCGGCCCAGTCGGCAAGGCTCCATAAGAGGAGGTTTGCCTGCGGGGCTGAAATTTGCCCGCGCACCTGTTGACTTACCGACAACACACGTTATTTTACCGGCGCAGGGCATGTTGTGCAGCCTCGGTGGGCGGGGCGGCATTTTAGATGGGTATGGCCTTGCGCGCGATGGGGGTTGGCGGCGCTATTGCGTATTTGGCGGGGCCGATTTATAAAACCTCATCTTAAGTTGGAGCGAATATTAATGACGAATTGCACTTGTGTTCATGAGGGCCATAGCATGTTGAATTGTGTTGAATCAGATGCGGCATCGTTGGAGCTGTTTCACGCGGCCGGATTGCCCGAGCTTGGCGATTCGCAGATATGCTCGCCGCTGACGGCGTCGCTGGTGGGACTGCTTGACGAGGCGCCCGCGTGTAATGGTGAGATCGTCATGCTTGCCAAACGTCGGCAGGATGAAGAAGACGAACTCGAAGAGGAAGATGAAGACCTCGATGATGATGATGATGACGACGACGATGATGACGACGACGACGATTACGACGACCTCGACGACGATTTTGAGGATGACACCATCGGCGACGATGATGAAGACGACTTGTATTACGATGAGGATGAAGAGGAGTAATAGCGGTAGTCCATTACCCGAAAAGACTCTTGCCGGCCTGGCTCGCCGCTTGGGTTAAGGCAACGGTACCACCCAGTGCTTGGCAACAGGGTACTCGCAGTGCGCTGCTAGCTTCTTCGGGTCGGAACAATCTATGTGTGCGTAAAAAGGCTCGCTCGCCAAGGCATTGGCGGGCGAGCCTTTTTTATCGGCATTGTGCTGGCAGAGCATGCGGCTGTGGTTGAGCATCAACGGCCATATAATGTGCCGATCGGTATCAGGTATGTTAAGTGTCGGAACCTGCTGCGGCGGCACCCATTCAAGGCGGCCTTCGGGGATGTCGCGTGCGGGAAATGTTTGCGGGGTCAGGGCTTCAAAACAGAACATAAGCCAATGGCCGTGGCCTTCAAAAGCCTTCTCCGAAATAATGCCGCATACGCGCAGCTCCGACGCGGCAAGCGTGATGCCGACTTCTTCAAAGGTTTCGCGGATGGCGCATTGAAACGGCGATTCGCCTTGGCTTTGTTCAAGCTTGCCGCCGATGGGCGAAAACAGGTCTTTATTGGGTGCTCGCCGACGGTGCAACAGCAGCAGATCGCCCTGCGCGTTAAATAGATAGACCAGCGCCGCAATGCGGTAGGGCAAGGGATCGCTCATGTGGGCGGTCGTCTCCTGGATAAGTAAGTGAAATCGGAGGCGGAGGGATTCGAACCCCCGTTGGGCTTTCACCCAAACCGGTTTTCAAAACCGGCGCAATCAACCGCTCTGCCACGCCTCCTGATGTCCCTTAACGGTACTTGACCAAAAGAAAAATTACAACATGCCCCGGCGATTGGGGCCGTGCCACACGGTGCGGCTGGTCTTCACGTTATAAGACGCCTTGTATCCCAACTACTTGCCGGGGTGCGACTTGTGCCAGTCTTCGATAAATTTTTTCAGGCCGCTTTCTGTTAATGGGTGATCCAGCATGCGCTGAATAACCGCAAATGGAACCGTGGCAACATCGGCTCCGGCCAGCGCCGCTTCAACAAGGTGCAGCGGGCTGCGGATGCTCGCAGCCAAAATCTGCGTCTTAAAGCCATAGTTGTCGTAAATTTTTCGGATATCGCGAATAAGTTGCATCCCATCCTGGCCGATGTCATCCAGCCGGCCCAAGAACGGCGATACGAACGTTGCCCCCGCTTTGGCCACCAGCAGCGCCTGCAACGGCTGAAAGCAGAGCGTCATATTTACTTTCGCGCCATCGTCGGCAAGCACCTTGCAGGCCTGCAACCCCGTGCGAATGGTCGGCAGCTTGATGGTGATGTTGGGCGCGATTTTGCGAAGCTCGGCGGCTTCCTTGAGCATGCCCGGCTTGTCGGTGCTGACAACCTCGGCGGAAACCGGCCCCGGCACAAGGGCGCAAATCTCCTTGAGTCGTGTAAAAAAGTCCACGTTACCCTCTTTGGCAATCAGCGATGGGTTGGTGGTAACGCCATCCAATACGCCGAGTTCGGCGGCTTCCTTGATTTCGTTGAGGTTGCCGGTGTCAATAAAAATCTTCATGCAGACTCCTTTTTTTATGCACAGTTCACAAAACGCATGATAGCCCAATCACGCGATCATTAAAAGTAAAATTCGGGCCGCCGGTGAACGTGGGGTGTCCCCGCTGCGGCAATAACGCTGGATAACAATCGCGCAGTTACATAAACACCCTCAAAAATGTAGAATTGGGCTGTACATACGCAAGGAGACGTAGCTTGTTTACTCGACATATCAAGATGCTGTGCTGGCCGACACTGCTATCGCTTTTGATGTTGGCCGGCTGCTCGACGACCGGCTCGCATAAATCCACGGCCGTACGCAGCGACAGGCAGCAGCTATGGAGCCTTGCCGCCCAAGCCGCCGATCACACCTTGACAGGCACGGCGGCCATAGCCGCCACCAATACGCTCTGCGGCCATTATGTTACCTACGCCAGACTGCAAAGCATGGCAGGGGACCGGGGTCATGGGGATGCCCCGGCGGCAGTGCGGGCGTGGCACCACTGTCTGCTCGCAGTTGTGGCCGATGCGGCGGGGCGTCATACCATGGCATTGGGGCTGCTGTACCAGTCCGTTGGGCTTATGCCGCACGAGCAAACGTTTAATGATTTGTTGCTCCGCGAGTTGCTTACTGCCGAGCAATATCGTCAGGCCGTGGCACTTGCGCAGCAGGCATTGAAGTCGGGGCAATTTGGCGATCAGGCATGGCGGTGGCTGGCTTTGGCGTACGCCGCGCAAGACCGCACCGTTAAGGCCCTTTCAGTTGTAAGCCGGGGACTCAGGCACTATCCAAAATCGCCGGCGCTGCTGACATTGCAGATATCTATCGAACAGAATCGGCACGACGTTGCGGCTCAAAAGCGGTCCGTCATGCAATTCATCCGGCAATTTCCAAAAGACCGCACCGGGTACCTTAGCATGATTGATCTTGCCGACCAGGCCGGCGCTCCCACTGTGGCCAATTACTTTCGTGCGACTTACCTGCGGCAATTTCCGAAGGACGACCTCTCCCGCATCTTTAAAATTGAGACTCAAACCAATCCGCCGGTTTTGACCACGATGCTTTCTAAAATGCAGGCCCTGCAGCGCCGGCGACCCCAAAGTAAGCTGGTGCTGGTGGGCTTGTGCCAAATCGAAGGCCGCATGCACAATATTCCAGCGCAGGCCCGGCTGTTAAGCGCTTATTTGCAGCGCTATGGCGATCAACTTGAAGTTGCACGGCAATATATACAAACCCTGGTTGCCGAGCATCAATCGGCGCGCGCCGCCAAAACTCTTATGCAGTGGAGTCTGCGGCATCCGCAGTGGGTCAGTTGGCAACTCTTTTGCGCCCAGTCTCTGATCGAGCTAAAAAAAATAAAGCAAGGCGACTCGGTGCTTAAGGCACTGGTGGGGCGGTGTCCGCATTCGAGTGCGGCAGTTGAGGCGTGGGCGTATCGTCTGCAGATAGAAAAGCACACCGCCGCTGCCGTGCAGCTTATGCATCATTTCATGAGCCGATACGGGACAAACGTGTCTCGTCTGCTTGTGCTTACCGATCTGTACTTCCAATCGCATCAAACCAACAAGGCGATACAGACGCAATTACGGGTGCTCTCCATCATGCCCGCCAATGCGGAAGTGAATAACGACTTGGGCTACACCTGGGCCGACAAAGGCGTGCATCTTGTGCGTGCCAAAGCCATGATTTTACGGGCGATTCGCAACTATCCGTTTGATGCCGCCTCGCGCGACAGCCTGGGTTGGGTGCTCTACAAACAGGGGCATTTACATCAGGCGCTGCACGAGCTGCTCATGGCGATCGAGTTGCCGGGTGGGCAAAATCCAGATGGGCTAAATCACTTTGCCATTGTGCTCAATGACATCGGCAATACGCCGCACGCATTGGTGGTGTGGGGCATGGCACTGCGCCTGTTGGCTCAACAGCAGCGGCTGGGCGACTTAAACGCCCATGAGCTTCGCCTGCGGAGCACCATCAAGCGGGAGATGAAAACAGCCCGGCTTTTTGAGAAAATACGCCAGCATCAGCAAGAGCGTTCCATGTGAGGCGGCAGCGAGAGCTATGCACCGCGCCGGCATTGCACATGGCATGCCACGCTTAAGCCACTTCCGCCATTTCGGGTATATGCAGCCATTGCGCGAGTTGCTCGGGCGTATTGCGCTGCACAAACTGCCGGAACGTCTCATCTTCGTCGGCTCGGTTTGCTTTGTATGCCTCGACAATCTGTCCGATGGACTTATGCACATGCTCCGCGGGCACTTTTTTCATGGCGATTTTGCCAAAGGCCGCATCGGCCCCAAGGCCGCCGCCAAGCAATATCTGAAAAGCTTCGGTGCCGCGCTGTCCACGAAAGTTGCAGACAACGCCCATCAAACCGATGTCGGCAATCTGATACTGCGAACAACTGTTGGGGCATCCCGTCACGCTTACCATGATGGGGGTGTCTATCTCAATATTTTCTTCAAGATATTTGAGAATCTTGCCGGCTCGCTGCTTGGTTTCAACAATGGCAAGGTTGCAATATTGGGTGCCGGTGCATGACAGCAGACTCGTGCGCCACAACGGTGCATGCGGAGGCAACCCCGCTTTTTCCAGATCACGCGCCATGAGCGCTGTTTTATCGCTCGGTATGTTGATAAAAAGCAGATTCTGCTTGTTGGATAGCGCCAGACGGGCCTCGCCTGGCGCCGCGTAACGCTCGGCGATTGCGGCGGCATTGCGGAGTTGCTCCGCCGTAATGCGGCCGCGCTCCACAGGAACGCCAACATACGAAAGGCCGGGCTGTTTCTGCGGGCCTATGCCAAGGTGATCGGTATGCGGAGCATATTCCGGGCAGGCGATGTTTTCGTCGTGCTCAAGCTTAAAGCCGATGGCGGCTTCAAGATAATCGCGAAACTTCTGCCAACCCCAGTCGGCGACAAGATACTTGAGCCTCGCCCGCGTGCGTTTCTCGCGGTAACCGTAATCGCGGAATATGTGCGCAATGCCCCGCGCTACCGCCGGCAATTGTTCTTCATGAACAAAAACCCGCAGTCCCTGACCGATGTAAGGCTGGCTCGAAAGCCCGCCGCCCACCGTAATGCCGTAGCCTCGCTGCTCGGCCCCCGTCACCGGATTTTTACGAACCACGCCGAAGACGCCGATATCGTTGATTTGCGGCTGATGACAATGCAAATGGCAGCCGGCGATGGCGCTTTTAAATTTCCGCGGAAAATTGCTGAACTCGCGATTGCCATCCAAAAACATCTGGTTGACGCTG
The DNA here is from genome assembly GCA_021780285.1 of Planctomycetota bacterium. GTDB lineage: Bacteria > Planctomycetota > Phycisphaerae > WQYP01 > WQYP01 > JABEVB01. The sequence continues at coordinate 1,579 of JAJXZA010000368.1, read as the reverse complement.
CGTACCACCTGTGATGCGTCAACGGTCTCCGCTTCAAGGTAGCCGGCCAAAGGGCATCCGACCACATTGCGCGGGGTATCGCCGCAGGCAAATTTGCTTACCAGACCTACCCGCTCAAGCTGCGGCAAGATTTTGGCCAGTGCCTCAATCGTGAGGTTGTGCAGTTGAAAGCACTGGCGGGTTGTGATGTCGGCAAAGCCACGGCCATATTTCTCGGCTATATTCGCCACCTCAGCAGCCTGTGGGGCGGTCAAAAATCCATTGGGAATGCGGATGCGCAACATAAAGTGGCACAGGTTGGGCAACTGCTGATAAATGCCGAACCAGCGCAGCCGCACAAAATCTTCTTCAGGTATCTTTGCCCGTCGAGCCGCGCTCTTCACCACATCGGCCGTAGTGGAATCGGGCACCGTGCGATGAAATGTTTCGAGCTGCGCCGGGCTAAGCAGCGACTCCAGCGGCTCGGTCACATCCATGGCGGCCCATTCAAATATGTCGTTCCATACTTCCAGGCCGTCCTTTGCCAGCTTGATTGCCTCAACCTTGTTGAGCTTTCGGCCATCGGCAGCGACGACTGTACCTGTTTCAGTGCTCATCTTATTGACTCCAATAACTAAAATCCTATCAATGTAATAGGAGTTTAATTGTTGCCATTATAGTTGATGATTGTTAATTTGCAAGCCATAATACATATTGAATTGGTAGGAGTTTTATTCGGCGGCATTTCGAGGCTGATTTAATCACTAAACTGCTCAAAAGCCTTGGGCAACCCCCGGCATCTGCGGCTGCGCGGGACGCCACGGAGGCAATGCCCGGGCCAAGCTGGCTGCTTAACAACCAACCGGCTTTATCGGGTATGGCTAAGGCCGAATGGTCCGGTGGCGATCAAAAGCATGATAAATGCGACATTGGCAATAAGCACCGCAACGCTTATGCCTCGCAAAAGCTTATTCGGCGGCGACAAACCGATCGCTGCGCCGCTGATGTAGCACGAAACCAGTTGCAGCGTAACGTTAATCATTCCGATCTTATTAAAATGCAGTGGCTCTGCAACCGGCAGATACTTAAACCGCAGCAGAAGGTCTGTGATCAGTGCCGCAACGCCCGCCGCAAAGAAAATAAACCACAAAATGCCCTTTATCGCCGAATACGGCCGCGGGCCGGTGAGGCCAAGCTCGGAGTACAACTCATCGGGCGACACATACGCTGCAGGGGCATTTGACATTTCTAGCTCACTATTCAAATCACTATCAGGCCTTAGCGCCGCGACGGGTCCACACCGTCCAGCGGTTTGGGTCGAGCCGGTCAGCACACAAAAGCGACCGGCCGGGGCTGCATCAAGAGGGTTAGTTTATACCTTGCGCGTTGGGTTCTCAAGCGTCTGCGGCGTCTGCAAGGTGTCTGGTTGCAGGCGTATCCTCTGAAATAGAGCGAAGCTTGGCTTTTCGCTGGGAGAGCCGGTTGCGTTGTCTCGTCCTCAAAATTCACAAAATTGTATTGGCGTATGGCGTCGAAGGCTGCAGCGGTGCCAATTTGTTGTAAGTTGGTGTCTTAAAGCTTGGCCAAGAAGCTTATCGTG
>JAJXZA010000338.1 GCA_021780285.1 Planctomycetota bacterium | reverse complement strand
CGGCGTTTGAAAGCCTGCCAGTGCCCATTGTTATAAAAATTGGCGACAGTGGCCAATACCTTGGCTTGGAGGATCGGCATGGCCTGGTCGAGGTACCAACAAAGAGTGGACCGCCAAAAACCAAGCCAGGCCGAGGTAAAGAGTTATCGGTTCCTAAGCCACACGGCAACACCGCCAATGCGGGGTTTGCGCGGTATTTTGCCGACACGCTGGCACGCGTGCTTCCTGTGAGCGATGAGAAGAAGAGTTTGGCGAGCCGCAGCACCTTTTGGCGGCAAATGAACGAGGCCGCGAGCGCCACGGACGATGCGGCCTTGCAGGCAATTTGCGCGTTTGGTTGTGCATTTGCGGCTGATGCCAATCTTGCGGAGCGTATTAGAGCCGAGTTGGAGGCGAAAGAGCCTAGCCCCGGAGATCGCTGCACTTTTGCCTGGGCCGCCGATGCAGGCCTTACCATTCTAGACCGCCCCACCGTCAAAGGGTGGTGGCGTGCATTTTATACCTCGTATGAAAAGATGCAGCAGAGCGCTGCAGTCTCGGGCGTTTGTCAGATAACGGGCGAGATCGGTCCAGTCGCCACTGTACACGCCGCCAAGCTTTCAGGACTGCCAGGCGGCATTGCTTCGGGCGCAAGCTTGATATCTAACGACAAGCAGGCCTTTGAAAGTTATGGTCTTGAGGGGGCAGCTAACGCGGCAGTAGGTTTTCGTGCAACGGATGGCTATACCCGGGCGCTGCAGGCGCTGCTGCAGGAGAAGATTCATCGCAGTAAAATTACCGTATCGGGGGATGTCTTTTTGTTCTGGTGCCGCGAGGCCGGCGAGGTGGACGACCTTTTGGCATGCCTGAGCGGCACAAGCCCTGAAACAGTGGTCAAATTATTTAACAGCGCGCACGGCGGGCAGGAAGCCAAGGTTGCCGCAGAGAATGCTTTTTACTGCTTAACATTATCCGGGAACTCGGCCCGTGCGGTGGTACGCGATTACCTGGAGGCCCCCATTGCCGAGGTTAAGCAGAACCTGCGACGGTGGTTTGGCGATTTGGCCGTCGTTTCTCCGCATGGCAGCGAGACCATCAAGGCATTTCCGCTGTGGCAGTTGGCGCTGGCTACTGCCAAGGAATCCGATGCGGTGGCCCCAACCGTGCCGCCGCAACTGCTGGCGGCGGCGCTGGAGGGACACCGGGTTGGGGCGAGCCTCCTGGCGGCGTGCCTGCAGCGGTTGAAGACCGATGGCCTAGGCGGCTTTACGGCATTCAGAATTGGACTGATTAAGTTAATTCTTTTACGGAAAGGAATCACCATGGATGAGCATGTGATGGAGACTGGCTCGGCTGCGTATGTTTGCGGGCGACTTATGGCCGTTTTTGAGCGGGCGCAATGGGGGGCGCTTGGGGACGTAAACGCTAATGTGGTTGACCGGTTCTATGGGACCGCCAGCACGGCGCCGGGATTGGTATTTCCGCGGTTGTTTAAATCTGCCCAGCAGCACCTGAGTAAACTAGAGAGCGAAAGGCCCGGAATGGCCACCAACATAAAAAAAGATATTGAATCGCTTTGCGGGCAACTCCAGCAGGTGCCGCACCTGCTTAGGCTGGAGGAGCAAGGTGAATTCGCCCTTGGGTTTTACCATCAGCGTGCAGAATACCGCAGGCAAGGGCTTGAGAATAAGGAGCGCCGCGCCGAGCAGAAGGCTGCGGCGCAGGTCTAAGAAGATTTTGGCTTACATTTTTTGAAAGGAACACCTTATGAGCCAGGTAGTAGATCGTCGTTATGATTTCGTCTTTCTGTTTGATGTACAGGATGGCAACCCCAACGGCGACCCAGACGCCGGCAACTTGCCGCGTATTGATCCGCAGACCAATCAGGGCTTTGTAACCGATGTTTGTATTAAGCGCAAGGTGCGCAACGCTGTGGCCGCTATTTCGCAGGGCAAGCCGGGATGTGACCTATTTTTCCAGACACAGGATGCGGTGTATGAAAAACGTATCCTCAACAATCTGATGGAGCAGGCATTTGACGGCGCCGGCATAGACAAAAAAGCCTTTAAGGAAAGTAAAGGTAAGGAAAAGTCTGCCGAGGCTGAAAAAGCAAAGAAATGGCTTTTGCAGCAATATTATGATATCCGCACATTTGGGGCGGTGCTTTCGACCGGCGACTTTAACTGCGGGCAGGTGCGAGGACCTGCGCAAATCACGTTTGCCCGTTCGCTGGATGCGATTGTCCCGGCCGAGTCGGCCATCACGCGAAAGAGCGTTACGACTGTTGAGGATGCCGAAAAGCAAACGAAGAAGGATGGCTTTTTAACCGGGACGTTTGGCCGCAAGCACACAGTGCCGTACGCCCTTTACCGCGGTCACGGTTTTATAAATCCGCTATTGGCCCGTGACACGGGATTTACCTATGGTGATCTGGCCTTATTCTTTCAGGCCATGCAGCGCATGTTTGACTTCGATCGTTCGGCCTCCCGCGGGCTTATGGCCCTGCGGGGGTTGCATGTATTTCAGCATTCATCTGCATTGGGTGAAGCCCCGGCACACGTCCTGTTCGACAAGATTCAGACGCCTCCATTGGGCGATGGGGCCGCGCCACGCAGGTTTGCAGATTACAGCGTTGCGGTAGGCGGCGGATTGCCAACCGGTGTTTCGCATCGTGAATTGTCGGCGGCGGATATTGCGGCCGGGTATTTTCCGTGGGCGTGAGCGCTGCGGCGGAACGGCCGAGGGCCGGAGGGGGAACCGGTCGCCGGGCGACCGCGCTTCGCTCGGGGTGGGCCTGGGCGCTGGTGGAGCTGGCGCTGCGATCGATTATGTGCCGCGCGCTGCGTTTGATGGCGTTGCCGTCAGCGATGGGTTGCCGGCTGGTGTTTCGCATCGTGAATTGTCGGCGGCGGATATTGCGGCCGGGTATTTTCCGTGGTCGTAGGGTGTCGGCGGCGGGCATGAGGTGCGGAGGTGAACCGGGCGCCGGTGGCCGATTGCCGGGGAAGGGTTTGGGGTGGTTGTTTGTGGTGTGGCGCGGGGTGTTGTGAAAGGCACCGGTCGCCGGGCGACCGCGCTTCGCGAGGGGGGCGGATTTAATTATTTGCCGCCCGGTGGGCGGGCGTGAGGTGTTTTAATGCTGCCGCCGATTATTGCGTACCACTGCAATTTTTCGACGTATGGGTTTTGGATGCCCAACGACCCACGCGGTTCGTGGTCGGATTATGTGCGATGTTACGATTTGTTTATCGCAGCCGGAGAGGCGACGGCAACGGACGTAACACGATCGGCGGCTGGCAAACGGCTGGCGCCGGATCAAAAATCGAGGCAGGCTGCCGGGCGAACGGTGTTGGCGCATCCGAAAATGATTTTTGATGAGCGACAAATACAGGCTGTAGGCCGCGGGTTTGCCAAAGCGGTCGGCGAAGCGCATTTCAGAATTGTCGCGTGCGCCATCATGCGCAACCATGTGCATGCGGTGGTGCTGCGCCATAGCCGCCGCATTGAGATGGTTGTGGGCCATTTGCGCAGTCGCGCCACCAAGCAATTGGGCCTTGAAGGGCTGCGGCCAGCGCAGCCGATATGGGGCGTCGGCGGTTGGCACCGATTTTTGCATAGCGCCGCGGAAATCGCGCAATGCGTAGCGTATGTAAACGCCAACCCGCGAAAAGCGGGGCTGCCAGCCCAAACATGGGATTTTGTAACCGCGTGGGGTGGCGCTGCGTCGTAAATGCACCGGCAGCCTGGTTTGTCGTTTATAGCGCCGCGTTGCAATACCTTCGCGTGGCGAGCGGGCCTGCCGGCGGCGCCCTATTGTGGACGCAATTGTTATGAACGCCGACATTTCCGCCAATATCAGTGCCGCCGCCGACCCGCCTGACCCGGTACCTATTGCCGCCATCAACGATTACCTGTATTGCGCGAGGCGGTGTGCGCTGCATCGGCTTGATGCGTTATGGCGCGACAACGCCTGGACCGTAGCGGGAACGCTGGCGCATGAGCATGCGGATGATCCGGGTTATAGGCAAACGGCCGAGGGCGCACGCATTGAGCGGGCGTTGCCGCTGTTTTCAGCCCGGTTGGGGTTGATAGGCAAGGCGGACATAGTAGAGTTTTGGCCGCAGCCGGATGGATCGAATGTTCCGCTGCCGGTGGATTACAAACTTGGCAAGCGTCGCAAATGGAACAACGACGAGGCGCAGTTATGCGCGCAGGCCCTATGCCTTGAAGACATGCTGGGGGTGAGCGTACCGAAAGGGGCGATTTATCATGTCAAGACGCGTCGCCGTCGCGAAGTTTTGTTTTCGCCGGAGTTGCGGGCGCTTACGCTTGAAGCCGCCCGGCAGGTACATTTGCAGATGTTGACGGAAGAGTTGCCGGAGGCACGGCTGGCGCCGCAGTGCGATGGCTGCTCGGTGCGGGCTGTTTGCATGCCGGAGTTAGCGTGTGGGCGAGGCCCGATTGAGGCCGCGTATAAAGACTTATTTGAGCGAGGATGTGCCGATGGATGAAGTGCAACAGGCCACACTGTACATTGTTACCCAGGGGGCGTACCTGCATCGCGATGGCCAGGCCATCGTCATTGAAATAGACAATAAGCCGGCCAATCGGCTGCCCATGCACCTGATAGAATCTATTGCGTGCTTTGGCCGTGTCATGGTAAGCCCGCAGTTGATGGAGGCGTGTGCGGAATCGCTGATTCCGATTAATTTTTTATCGGAGCATGGCCGGATGTTGGCTCGCGTTGAGGTGCCTGGTGCGGGCGGCGTGCGCATTCGCCGGGCGCAATACCGGCAGACAGATGATAGCGCATTCAGGCTGGCTACGGCCCGGGCGATGGTGGCAGGAAAAATTCAGAATGCCCGCGGTAGTCTGCTGCGCACGGCGCGCGACCTGCCGGAGGCGGCTGGCGACAGCATCGCCGCTTTACGCCGAGCCGCCGATTTATTGGGGGTTGCGATCGAGCGGACGGCGCTGGCGTCAACATTGGATGAACTCCGTGGGCTGGAGGGGGATGCGGCCCGCGTTTATTTTGAGCATTTTTCGTACATGACGCCGAATGCCCCGGTCGGCCTGCGGTTCACCAGGCGCACGCGGCGGCCGCCGCTGGATGCGATTAATGCTTTGCTGTCGCTGTTTTACAGTATATGTACGCATGACTGTGCCGCCGCGCTGGCCATGGCGGGGCTGGACCCGTCCATCGGTTTTTTGCATGAGGAGCGGGCGGGGCGGCCCTCGCTGGCGCTGGACCTTGTGGAGGAGTTTAGGGCGTTTTTGGTGGACCGATTTGTTATTACGCTGGTTAACCGCAAGCAGGTTAACGAGGAGGATTTTGTATCGCGGCCGGGCGGGGCTGTGGAACTTAAGGAGGCGGCCCGCAAGCGGCTGATAGGCGAGTATCAGCAGCGTAAGCAGGAAAAGCGCGTGCACCCGTACCTGAACCAGGAAGCGCCTCTGGGGCGGTTCGCCTCGCTGCAGGCTCGTATGCTGGCGCGGCATCTACGCGGCGATATCGCCCATTATGTACCTGTGGTGTTCAAATAACTCTGGAGATAGCTGCGTATGGTTGTACTGGTTGCCTACGATGTTAATACGATGGATCGTGCCGGGCGGAGGCGGCTGCGGCGTGTGGCTAAGGCGTGCGAAGATTATGGCCAGCGGGTGCAGTTTTCGGTTTTTGAGTGCGCCGTGGGCGATAAAGAGTGGGTGACGTTGCGGCACAGGCTGACCTCGGAAATTGACGTTCGGACGGATTCATTGCGGTTCTATTTTCTGGACAAAGCCGCGAGGGATCGCATTGAACATTTCGGCGCCAAAGAACCGCGGGATATTGATGAGCCGCTGGTGTTTTGAAAGTGTGCGAGCGATTGCGTTGGGCTGGAGCAATGGGTAGGTTAGGGGGCGGGGATGGTTTCGGAAATTGAGGTACGGTTTATGATGCCTTAGGTTCCGCGAACCGGGAGCAATCACCGCAATGCGGCAGGTTCGCGTTGTGTTATAAGTATTTGACAAGTGCATACTTAGCGTTTTAGGGCCTGTGGTGGATGACAGGCTCAGCGCGATGGAGAGCGGCGGTTCGCGGCATTTGCCGCAGGCGTATAGTAGGAGCAAGGAGTTAGAGCAAGGGAGTTCTCCGCGGCCCAAAGCCGCGGAGCGGATTGAAACATCCATCATGCAATCCGAGCGTAATGAAAAACTAGTTCTCCGCGGCCCAAAGCCGCGGAGCGGATTGAAACTATGCCTTGGATGCAGACGCTGAGGTTATACTGGTTCTCCGCGGCCCAAAGCCGCGGAGCGGATTGAAGCATGGGCGTTTTTTGCTATCTGCGGCAGTTTGTCCCGTGGAGGCGGGGTTACTTTTTGGTGGGGTGCTGTTGATAGTGGATGGTGCCGTCGGGTTGGGCTACGAAGAGATCGGTGGCCATTGATAGAAACATGCCGTGGCCGACGACGCCGGGGATGTCGGCGATGGCGGCTGCCAGTTTTTTGGGGTTGCTGATATGGTGGGGTTTTGGGCCAAAAACGGCGTGGAGCAGGGGGTTGGAGTTGTCGGTGAGAAAGAGCTTGCCATCGGGCGTCAGGCGGGGCGCAGCCTGGCCGCCAAGGGCTTGCAGGCGCCGAACAACGACGGGCAGAGCGAAAGCCACCACTTCGATGAAAACAGGAAATTTGTCGCCGAGGCAGGGCACGAGTTTTTCGTGTCCGACGACAATAACAAATCGTCGGCTGATGGAGGCTACGACTTTTTCGCGAAGCAAGTCTCCGCCGCCGCCTTTGAGCAGATCGAAATCAGGGGTTACTTCATCAGCGCCGTCTACGGCAATGTCAACGGTGCTTATGGTTTCGAGCGAGCCGAGGGGGATGCCCAATTCGCGTGCGAGTTTTTCGGTGGAGTTTGAGGTTGGTATGCCGAGAATAGAAAACTTTTCGCGTGCGAGGCGTGCGGCGAGCGCCCGTACGAAAGCGTGCGATGCGCGGCCGCTGCCGAGGCCGACAGTTTGCCCCGGCTCAATGAGTTGAGCGGCGGCATGGCCGATTTGGGTGAGTTGTTCGGGTGTTGCGGGGTTGGGGGTTGAAGCAGTCATTAAGGCACGGTACTCCGCAAAATAAAAGCGATGCTGCTTCCGGCGGTCGTGTGCCGGAGGCACGGCATTGGCGCTGGAATTATCAGGGCGAACCGGGTTTGTGCCAAGTATAGGCGCGAAGTTGCGTGTGTGGGGCTGTGGTTGCAGCAGGGCGTTGGAAAAGTTGGGGCGAAGCCGGCGGCAAAGCACCAACGGCAGAAAGAGATCGTTGTAAAGCCGTTGGCTGGTTATGAGGCAGCGTGCAGATGCTTCGCCAGCGGCGCGGTGTATGGTTATAATTCTGTGCCGTTTGGGTGCGGCTGCGTATGGGTGATGCGGCGGGCTGAACGGGTGTAGGCATAGGCGAGTAAATTGAATGAAGAGTTTTAAGATAGGCATAATTCAGATGAGCTGCGCGGAGCAGCCATCGGCGAATATGGACAAGCTGGTGGCGTTAATTAGGGAGGCGGCGAAGCGCGGGGCGCAGGTGATTTCGACGCAGGAGCTGTTTCGGTCGGAGTACTTTTGCCAGAGTGAAGATTTAGAGAAATTTAACCTTGCGGAGCCGATTCCGGGGCCATCTACGGAAATACTGGGGCGGCTTGCGAAGGAACTGGGCGTGGTGATTGCAGCGTCGCTGTTTGAACGTCGTGCGGCGGGGGTCTATCACAACACGGCGACGGTGCTGGAGGCGGATGGTTCG
>JAJXZA010000358.1 GCA_021780285.1 Planctomycetota bacterium | reverse complement strand
TTCGCAAGCTGGAAAAAACCGATCAAAACCTGGCTCAAACCCAGCTTGTGCTTGATGAAGTCGAAAAGCAGCTTCGCAGCGTAAAACAACAGGCCGGCCGCGCCCGCAGCTTTCAGGAGTACTCCGCCCGCCTGACCGAATTACGCAAAGCCCATAGCCTGCATGAGTACCATCAGCTTCACCTTAAGCTCACCGAGTTGACCACGCAGCGCGGCGAACTGGCCGACAGCCTCGCCGAGGTGCGCCGCAAACTTGATCAGGCGCGGCAGCTTCAGCAGGATTTGCAGCTTGAGATGGATGGCGTACAGGAATCGGCCCGTCAAGCCGAACGTCAGGCCATGACGCTGGAAAGCCAGCGGCAATCCACCCTGCAGCAGGAGCAGTTTGCCCGTCGTCAGGCGGAGCAGACCGGCCAGCAGATTGAATTGCTGGAGCGGCGCCGAGGGGAACTTGCCCAGCGGTTTGCCGAGCTTGAGGCCCAGGCCGCCCGCCATGTTGAATCTCTGGCTCAGCTTGACGAGCAGTTGCTGCGGCAGGAGCAACTGGTGCTCGAGGCGGTTAAGAGGCAGGAGGCCGCCGCAGTGGCTATCGCGGGTATTAACCGCTCGCTTGACGAAGCTAAAAGTCAGGCGGTGGACTTTATGCGCCAGAGCGCCCGCATCAACAGCGAAACCAGCGGTTTGGTCACCGCGGAAGAAAATGCCCGCCGCCAGGCACAGCGGCTCCAGTCGCAGCGGCAAGAGCTTGATGGCCAGCTTGGTCAGGCGGAAGCCAAGGCGCAATCACTCGAGTCGCATCGTGCTGAACTCGCTGCGGCGGTGGCCGGTTTAACCGCTGAAATGACCACGGTGGTTGCCCGCCAGCAGAGCAACTCGCAGAAACATTCGGAGCTTTCCGCCCAATTGGCGGAAAAACGCGAAGCTCGCAGCGGGCTTAAGAGCCGCCAATCGCTGCTGCAGGACCTTGAGGCGCGGCGCGAGGGCGTTGCCGACGGCGTGCGCCAGGTGCTAAAAGCCCGCGAGAGCGGCGAGCATTTTGCGGCCGTGCGCGGCATTGTCGGCGATTTGATTAATACGCAGTTGGAACATGCAGGCGTTATTGAAGCCGCGCTGGGCGATTTGCAGCAGACTTTGGTTGTTGAAAGTGCCGCTGCCATGGCGGCCGAGGCCGAGGCTTGGCGTACGGTGCCCGGGCGTGTGAGCGTTTTGGCGGCCGACCGGCTGGCTCGTGCCGGCAGCGAGTCCCCCGGCATTCCAGCCAACTGTGTGCGCGCAGTGGACCTTGTGCAGTTTGAAGAATCATCCCGGCCTGTTGTTGAGTATGTGCTGGGTGAAACGTATGTGGTGGAGAACTTAGAGCAGGCGTTGGAATTAGCCGGCGCTGCCGGCCCGCGGCGGCGGTTTGTGACGCGCAGCGGCGAAGTGGTTGGTTCCGATGGGTTATTCGTGGCGGGCGATATGTCGCGTAAAACCGGCGCTGTCCGTCGCCGCAGCGAACTGGCCCGCCTTGCGATGGAACTCCACGAAGTTGAAGCTGAGATCGAAACGTTGAGCGGTCAGGCGCAATTGTGCGATCAGCAGTCGCAGGAACTCAACCGTCAGCAGCAGCAGTTGCGTGATCGCATTTATCAAAGCCAGAGCGATATGGCCCGGGTGCAGGCCGAGCTTGCACAAAATCAGCAGCAGGTTCAGAAGCTGCACTCGCAGTTGCCGCTGCTCGAGGCGGAAATGCAAAACCTGCTTTCGCAGGCAGACCAGGCGGCCGCCCGCCGCAGCGAACTTGCCGCCCGCGTGGCCGAGCTTGAAGCGTCTGCGCAGCAGGCCGAGCAGCGGGCTACCGAGCTTGTTGGGTCGCTGCAGCAAAGCCAGTCGCAGGCAAAGGAACTCGGCGAAGAAGCCACCAAGCTGCGCATAGCCTTGGGACAATTACAGGAACAGCGCAACGCCGTTTCACGCGAACTGCTGGCGCAGCAGCAGTCGTTGCGAAATGTACAAAGCGATTCAGCCGCAGCCGAAAGCGACATCACGCTGGCCCGCGACAAACAATCCGAATCGCTGCGGCACGCGGAAGCATCCGCCTTGAAGGCCGTGGAACTCGCGGAAAGCTCTGCCGAGGCTCAACAGGCGGCGGCTGCGCAGGCCCAGCGGCTTGCGGACATCAAGCGGCAGTCCACCGAGGCGGCGGCGCTGCTGGCTCAACAGGAGCGACAAGCCGCCGAACTCGCCGAGCAGGACCACCAGTATTCGCTTGCGGAAAACGAAGTGAGCGTGCGGCTGGAAACACTGGTGGAACGCACCGGTGAAGAATTGCAGGTCAACCTGGTTGAGGCGCACGCCGGCTACGAGCCGGTTGAGCAGGATTGGACCGCCATTGCCGCCGAAATCGCCGATCTTAAAGGTAAGATCGCCCGGCTCGGTAGCGTCAACCTTGAGGCGATCAACGAGTTGGCACAGCTTGAAGACCGGCAGAAATTTCTGGCGGCGCAAATCGGCGACATAGTGGACGCCAAACGGCAGTTGGAAGACCTTATCAATAAAATTAACGACGATTCACGCCAGCGCTTTACCGAAACGTTTGAAACCATTCGCCGCGAATTCGGCGAAATGTTCCGCCGGCTTTTTGGCGGCGGCCGGGCCGACATCATTTTAGAAACACCCGAAGATGTGCTGGAATCGGGCATAGACATTCTCGCGCGCCCGCCCGGTAAAGAGTTGCAGTCCATCAGTTTGCTTTCAGGCGGTGAAAAGACCATGGCCGCGGTAGCCCTGGTGATGGCCATTTTCAAGAGCAAGCCGTCGCCATTTTGCGTGCTTGACGAAGTTGACGCCGCGCTCGACGAGGCCAATACAGGCCGCTTTGCCGCCATTGTTCAGGATTTCCTGCAGTACAGCCAGTTCATCATCATTACCCACAACAAGCGTATGATGGCTGCAGCGAATTTGCTCTACGGCATTACCATGCAGGAGCAGGGCGTAAGCAAACGTGTTGCGGTGCGGTTTGACGGCAAAGTTTCAGAGCGCAGGCCGGCCGGGTCGGCCCCCGCGGCTGGGGCGGGCGATACTGTTGCCGGCGCCGGTGCCGATGCGGGCGGGGCGGAGCAGAGCCGGTCGGCTCCGGCTGAGCTTGCCGGTGCCGGTGCTTAATTCGAGTTGTCTGCGGCATGGGTTTGTGCCGTGGAACGCCCTTGTTGAGATGGCTTTTACGCGGCAGCAGCGCCCGGGCGGCATTAACGCCGCCCCCACGATGTGTTTGCACGGCGAGAAGAGTAGTGCCTGTCGGTTGCACCCATGAAAGATTATCCAAAACCTGTAATTGGCCTGGTGGGCGGCATCGGCAGCGGCAAAAGCGCGGTGGCGGACGATTTTGAATCGCTGGGTTGTTTGGTCATTCGCAGCGACCGTATTGCGCACGAAGTACTCGAGCAGCCGGCGGTTAAGGCCGCGCTGCGGCAATGGTGGGGCGATGAAATCCTGGCTGCCGATGGTCGCGTAGATCGCCGCGCTGTAGCCCGCCGCACGTTCAACAACCCTGTGGAACTGGAGCGATTGAATTGGCTGGTGCACCCAAAAGTGGATGAAATACGGCGCGATTTGATGGCTGCTTATCGGCAAAGTTCGGCAGTAAAAGCGGTGGTTTGGGACACGCCATTATTGGTAGAAACAGGGCTTTACAAGCAATGCGACGCTATTATATTCGTAAATACGCCATTTGAGCAGCGGTTGGCCCGAGTGCAGGCTGCCCGTGGATGGACTGCCGATGAGCTTAAAATTCGAGAAGATCGTCAAGCCTCACTGGACAAGAAGAAGGAAATATCGGATGATGTAATAGATAACGGGGGCGATAAAGCCGCCCGTCTAAGCCAAGTCCGCAGGGTGCTTTCCAGGATTTTAAAGGTTTGATGCAGCGGTTGGTGGTTTTGCTAAGTTTTTTGGCTTTATTTGGCCGATAATCTCCATAGAAGGTAAGTACTTTAGCGCCATCCCGATTCACCCCTTTTCCTCATGGAGTTTTGCCTTGCCGCTTGTGCGCGGCCCATACGCCAAGCGTATTTTTTGGAATTGAGTTTAAGTCGTCAGGTTCGGCGATTGTCGCCCGCCGAGCAAAAGCGCATATGAAGGGCGACAGACATACCAGGGCCGGGCAACCGGGCTGAAACATTGCCTACCCCACCCGCCCGCAGGAGGATTTATATACCATGGCACGCACCAGTAAGTCGCGTAAATCGTCGAGTTCAGCCGCCGCCGCTGTAGAAGAAGCACCGGTGGTTGAAGCCGCAGCCCCCGTCCCCGAAACCGTCGCCGAGGCTCCGCCCGCCGCTGAAAAGACCGTCGCTGAATTGGCGGCTCAAGCTGCACCACCCATCAAAACCATTGCCGCCGTGGATGGCGCTGCCATCATTGGTTCGGCTATTGTCGGCGGCGGCCCCAATACCGATGAAGACGAACTTTACGATGAAGAAACCCACGAAAAATACGAGCAGGTTAAACGCAGCGAACTGCACCTGCTGGACCTGCAGAAGATGAGCGTCAACGAGCTGCATGAAATCTGTAAAACCGAGGAAATTCCCGAATACATCGGGCTTAAGAAGCAGGACCTCATTTTCAAGATTCTTAAGAAGCGCATATCCGACACCGGCATGATGGTGGGCGAAGGCGTGCTGGAAATTCTGCCCGATGGCTTCGGATTTTTGCGCTCGCCCGAATACAACTATCTCCCATGCCCCGATGACATTTACGTTTCGCCTTCGCAGATTCGCCGCTTCGGCCTGCGCAATGGCAACATCATCACCGGCCAGATTCGGCCGCCCAAAGAGTCGGAGCGTTACTTCGCCCTGTTGCGTGTGGAAGCCATTAATTTTGAGGCTCCGCAGTTGCTCACGGAAAAGGTCAATTTTGAAGACCTTACCCCGTTGCATCCCAATAAGCGGCTGTTTCTGGAAACCACCCCTGAAGAAATCAACATGCGCATTGTGGACATCGTAACCCCCATCGGCAAGGGGCAGCGCATGCTGATTGTCGCGCCGCCGCGCACCGGCAAAACCGTGCTGCTTCAGAAGATCGCCAATGCCATCTCGCACAACCATCCTGAAGTTTATCTGATTATTCTGCTCATTGACGAGCGCCCTGAAGAAGTCACTGAAATGCAGCGAGCTACTCAGGCTGAAGTGGTGAGTTCCACGTTTGACGAACCCGCCAGCCGCCATGTGAGCGTCGCCGAAATGGTGATTGAAAAAGCCAAGCGGCTTGTTGAATACGGCCGTGATGTGGTGATATTACTCGACTCCATCACCCGTCTGGCCCGCGCTTACAACACCGAAGTGCCGCACTCGGGCAAAATTCTCACCGGCGGCGTGGACGCCAACGCCCTTCAGAAGCCCAAGCGATTTTTCGGCGCCGCCCGCAATATTGAAGAAGGCGGTTCGCTCACCATTATCGGCACGGCGCTGGTGGATACCGGCTCCAAGATGGATGAAGTAATCTTCGAAGAGTTCAAAGGCACCGGCAACAGCGAGCTGCATCTCGACCGCCGGCTTGTGGAGCGCCGTACCTATCCGGCGATTAACATTTCCGCCAGCGGTACACGTAAAGAAGAGCTGCTGCTCGACAAGCGGGAGTTGGAACTCGTTTACCGGCTGCGTAAGGTGCTCTCCGACATGAATCCCATCGAGGCGGTGGAACTGCTGAAAAATCGCCTCGAAAAGAAGGGCACCAACCGCGAATTTCTGCTGACCATGAATCTGGACTAAAAAGCGCATGCCGCTGGATATGCGGAGGCAAACTGCTGATGCAAGAGGCATCGGCGGCGGCAAAGCGCTGCGCCGTCGTCGGCGACAAACTTTGGGCGGTTCTGGCATGTTCAGTGGCGGGGGCAGGCCTTATGGCGCAGGCTTGCAGCCTGCGTGGTTTGCCTTCGTGAAAGGTTGCAGCAGCCACAGCGTATTGCGCCGGCGCGTTGGGCGCGATTCAATGCAAATTTGCACAGCAGGCCAAGAGGGACATGGTTAATCGTGTACGCGGCGTATTTGCACCAAAAATGACAGCGCCATACCTACCAGCGCTCCTAATATCAGCGCCCCGCGTATCGCCGGTACCAGGGCCAATTCCATAAACCAGGGTGGTGGAGCGGTTGCAACCGGATGGATAGGCTTGAGATGTTCATCTATCAGGCTTTGCACATCGGTAGGCGCCGGCATGCCCGGCAAGGGCAGCACTTTTTCCGTTGGACTAATTACATTCATTTGCCGATCGGCCAGGCGCTGCTGCAGCCGCGGATTGGTTTTTGCCATGGCGATAAACTTGTCCTGCAGGGCGATTTTTTCGTTCAGCAGGGCAAGTGACGCCGCCAGGCTGTCGCGCTGCTTGCGCGCTTCGTATACGCGCTGCAGTTGCGGGGCCAGCACTACAATGCCGATAGCGCCGACCGAGGCGAGCAAAATGCACCAGCTTATAAAGCCAGCGCTGAAGATCAGCGGCAAAGCGATGAATCGTGGCAGAAATTGCGGGCGACTCATGACAATCCTCGGTCAAGCCTGTGCGAGGCTCTGGGCAGGCAAGAACCTTCCATGGTTCTATTTATCTTTATCGCCATGCCGCGGTTGCTGCGGTAAAAGCGGGCGAAGGGACTCGAACCCTCAACAGCCAGCTTGGAAGGCTGGCGCTCTGCCATTGAGCTACGCCCGCATGGCGTTTGTGCATCATCGTGCATGATAGCGAATCCGCTTGTATTTGCAATGGTTTCCTGCACCTCGCTGGTTTTAACTGGATCAATTGTAGTTGTGTATGCCTGTACTTCGTCATGCCCCGAAAGGCAGGTAGTTTGGTGCGCCATTTGGTGCGCGCTTTGGTTCGCTGGAAGGACTGGTTTATCCCTTGACGCCATTAAAGATGACTTAAGGCGTTCATCGGCCAAAGGGGGCTGTGACCCATCCAATCGCCCACCACTGTCACGGTGCCTTGATTCCGCTGGTGGGAACGCCAGTGCGTCGGAAGTTCCCGTGGCCCGTAGCGATTCGTTCCCCGTGTCCATAGGAATATGCACCTTGTCCAGAGCGCCGGCAATGTCGGTCATGCCAAGGTGCGTGTAGACCTTGGAAGTTAATTCAATGGAACTATGCCGCATAAGCTGTTGCGCTTCCTTCATGGTGCAACCGGACTTTACAACCATTGTGCAGTAGGTGTGCCGCAGACAGTGAAAATCAAAATCTGCGGGTGGAATACCCGCACGCTTCAAATCAGTTCGGAACCGTTTCATGCCAGGTATGGCGGGAAACACCTTAGCTTGTGGATGGTTAGGCATGGCGGCTTTGAACATGGCCACAAGGTCACCGTGAAGTGGCAATACATCGGCCTTACGATTTTTCGTGTGTTGACCCTGCAGTTGAATAAATGGCCTCGCTGCGTCCAAGTGAAGGTCGCCCCAGCGGAGTTCTTGGAGTTCGCCGCGCCGCAATCCCGTCAACAAAGCGGCGCGGTATATGCTGCGTCCGGGTTCTGGTGCGGTGGCCAACAGCGAAGCTACTTGCTGATCGGAAAACGCCTGGCGCCGGGCTGGGTTTTCCCGTGCCTTGGCCATGCTGGTCAGCGGGTTTGCCGGTAAGCGTTCATGTCGTACCAACCAGTTACAAAGACTTTTCGTAACCGTTCACGGGCCAAAGTGGCGAAATTAGGCAATAAATGAAGGTTCCTGACCGTATGCGACCGATTTGGGCGCATTTTTTACTCGGATGGCCGGCAACATCCGATTATTTACCTTTAT
>JAJXZA010000262.1 GCA_021780285.1 Planctomycetota bacterium | reverse complement strand
CCATCCCATTACAATCAACAGTTCTGAAAATCTGTCAAGTAGCAGAAAACGACCGTCAATGAAGGCTCATATCATGTTTTTCAGGATAATTTACCCACTCGATTGCCTGAAGAGCCAATAAATTTCAAGGACATAAAACAGCCGCGACCATGGCCGAGTTCGGACGTCAGGCCGGTATAACACGCGGCAGTCAACAGGCCAGGGAGCCTGGCCAAGTAATAGCCGCCAGACGTATCAGGCCGTTGCAGGGACATCTTCAGATACTGGATCGAACCAACAATCTCCGGCTGACAGAAGCGATTGCGCTTCCTGAGGCCCCCAGGTTCCCGGCGCGTACAAATGGACCGGAGTCTTGTTACCGAGAATGGTATCTACAATGCGCCATGCCTGCTCTTCCTGGTCTTCGCGGGCGAAGAACGCTGAATGGCCATGGGCGGCATCGAGCAGAAGGCGCTCATAGGGCTGCATTTCGTCGCGTGGATGCCGCTGTGCAATCAGTTCTACACCGGCGCCGACCATCGCCTCGCCGATTTTTTTGACGCGCAGGCCCAGCGCCAAAATCACCTGCGGGCTTAACCTGAAACGCAAATGGTTGCAGCGGCCGATATTTGCCTCTCGAAACACGTGTTGCGGCGGCTTTTTAAACTGTACGGTAATTTCGGTACACGATACGGGCAGACATTTGCCGGTACGGATATAAAACGGCACCCCATCCCAGCGCCAAGACTCAATCGCCAATCGGGCGGCGACAAAAGTCTCAACCGTTGAATCTTTGGCAACGCCCGCTTCATTGCGGTAGCCGACAAATTGACCACGCACCACATCGTCCGGCGTGAGCGTACGCACCATCGAGAGCACCTTGGCCCGTTCATCGCGCAATGGCTCGCCGTCGCCGGCCGGCGGCTCCATGGCGAGGCAGGCGATGAGTTGGAGGATATGATTTTGCAGCACATCGCGAATAGCGCCGGCCTCTTCATAAAAACCGCCGCGTCCCTGCACGCCAAAATCTTCGGCCATGGTTATTTGTACGGCGTTAATGTAGTTGCGATTCCACAACGGCTCGAGCACGGCGTTGGCAAACCGGGAATACAGCAGACTCTGCACCGGCTCTTTGCCAAGGTAGTGATCAATGCGGAAAATCGCATTCTCGGCGAAGTATTTCAGAAGCGTTGCATTGAGTTCACGGGCTGATTTTGCACTGCGGCCGAAGGGTTTTTCTAAAATGATTCGCGCACCGCTGTTGCAGCCGGAGTGAGCCAATCCCTCGGCCACAGTCGCAAACATGCTGGGCGGTATGGCAAGATAATGCAGCGGGTACTTTGCATCGCCCATTACCTGCCGCAACTGTTTGAATGTTTCGGCGTCCCGGTAATCGCCATCCACATATTTCAACATGGAGAAGAGCTTTTGCAGAATCGCCGGATCGGCTCCGCCCCCATGCTCGTCGAGGCTCGCCCGGGCACGGGCCTGAAACTGCTGGAGATTCCAACCGGCCTTGGCCACGCCGATTACCGGCATATTCAGGCGCCCGTGCCGAATCATGGATTGCAGCGACGGAAATATTTTTTTATAGGCCAAGTCGCCGGTGGCGCCAAAAAATACCAGCGTGTCTGAAGGGTTCATCAAGGCGGCACTCCTTTACATGAGATGTTTTTCACCGGGTCTTGGCTACATGCCCGCCAAACTCAAAACGCATTGCCGAAAGCAGCCGGTCGGCAAACTCCGCTTCGCCGCGTGAACTGAAGCGTTCATACAAGGCGGCGCTGAGCACCGGCGTCGGCACGGCCTCATCAATGGCGGCGGTAATGGTCCAGCGACCTTCGCCGGAATCAGAAACCCGCTCGCCAAACTTATCCATGGCCGGGTCCTTTGCCAGGGCGATGGCGGTTAAATCCAGCAGCCAGGAACCAATCACAGAACCGCGGCGCCAAAGCTCGGCGACAGCAGGAATGTCAATATCGTACTGATAAAACTCTTTATTGCTTAATGGAGTGGTTTCTGCGTTGATTTCCTGTTGATCTTTTCCGGCGTTGGCGTGCTTTAAGATGTTGAGGCCCTCCGCGTAAGCGGCCATCAAACCATACTCAATGCCGTTATGCACCATTTTTACAAAATGACCCGCGCCATGCGGACCACAATGCAGGTAACCTTTCTCGGCTGTGGTTGGGGGCAGCTTTTCGCGGCCGGGAGTCCGTTCTGCGGCGTGTATTCCCGGAGCCAACGCAGCGAAAACAGGGTCGAGATATTGCACAATGTCGGCTTTTCCGCCCACCATCAGGCAGTAACCGCGGTCAATGCCCCACACACCGCCCGAAGTACCGACATCCACATAATGCAGCCCCAGATTGTCAAATTGTCGGGCGCGGCGGATATCATCCCGGTAGTAGGAATTGCCGCCATCAATGACAATATCACCGGGTTTTAACAATCCTTCCAACTGCGCCAGTGTGTCATCCACTACGCCGGCGGGAACCATCAACCAGACCACCCGCGGCTCGGAAAGTTTTTGCACAAAATCCGGCAATGAAGCACTCGGCTCAGCGCCGTGAGCGGCCAGCGCCGTTACGTTGGGTTGATGAACATCAAATACAACACAGTGATGTCCTGCCTTCAGGAGCCGCTGCACCATGTTAGAACCCATGCGTCCCAGGCCGATCATACCAATATTCATTACCCTGTCTCCTGTGATAAGCACCGTTATGAAGCGGAACCGATTTCACTTAACTCTTAAACCTGTCAATAAAACAATGCCGGCATCGCATATAAAGTCTACGAAACAGGCTTTTCCAATTCGGGTTTGTAGCGGCCTTGCCGTGCCTGGCTGTTGCAGCGTGCCCGATGCAGGAGCGCCTGCTGTGCGGCCGGCACACTGGCTTCTTTGCCGGACCAGATATCCAAAGCTGGTTTTTGGATCGCCCTGGAAAATGAAAAAGTTAAAGGCCAGGGCATTTTTGAAGCCCAACGCACATTCATGGCATTTAACCGTGACGACGCGGCCTGTGCCGGCTGCCCTCCTGATAAGAAAGCGATTCCGCCAACGGCCGCGGGTACAGTTTTTAAAAGACATGTCACGGTAGCGTCGGCGACTTGATCCACACCGGGCTGTTCGGGACAGCTCAGTCCGGCTAACACCATATTGGGTTTGAGGATTGTCGCTTCGAGCATCACTCGTTGCAGGTATAACTGATCGAAAACAGCATGCAACACTTCCATGGTGGCTGAGGCGCAGCGGGCCAAACCATGGGAGCCATCCATAAGCACTTCCGGTTCTACAATTGGCACGAGGCCGCCATCCTGACAGATTGCCGCATAGCGAGCCAGCGTGTGCGCATTGGCATCTATACAACCCGCAGTGGGAATACCATCACCAATGGTTATGACGGCCCGCCATTTCGCAAAGCGGGCTCCCATTTTTACGTATTCCCGCACGCGGGATGGCAAGCCATCAAGACCTTCCGTGATTTTTTCACCGGGAAACGCGGCCAATTCTTTGGCGCCCATATCCACCTTGATGCCGGGAATGATGCCGGCCTGCTGCAGCGCATCGGCAAAATCGGTTCCCTTGTTTGTTTTCTGGCGGATGGTCTCATCAAATAATATAGCTCCGCTGATATAGTCGCCGAGGCCGGGTGTCATCACGATTAAATCGCGGTAGGCACGGCGCATTTCCGGTGTTTGCGGAATATTAAGAGCCGCAAAGCGACGGTTGCAGGTGGGATTGCTCTCATCCATGGCCAGAAGGCCTTTGCCGGGGGCCATCATCGCCTGGGCGGTTTTGACGAGTTCATCACTGTTCATGAGCCAGACTCCTTATGTATTGACCGCGCTGCATTATATTGCAAAACCTTCTTAAAACAGAATCAGGTAAGGTGGCCGCCAAGCCGTTGGCAGAGATACTTGGTCTGCCGCTTAATCAAACGGTTGAATGAAACTTTGTTACCTGGGGGTCCTGATATCAAGGAGAAATCCAGCTGCGTCATTGCGTCCGGTTTACAGAAGCGCACCGGACAAATTGTCTACCTTCCACAATGTAATTACGACCAATATTTTTCCGGCCATTGCGGGCAAGATATTACGGCAAGGCGTTGATCCGCTGTTGCTTTCGCCCTCGATGTGCTATGACTCGCGGAACACCGCAGGCGACGCGCCATGACTCGCCATAGTAAAATGGCATGCGCTAAGACGTTTGCACGGCCATGGATGCCGGCGCACTAAATGAGATTAACCGATGCCGTTGTGCATAAGACAGCGGCGGAATAAAAATGACCACAGGCACTGATGATACAATGATAGACGAGAACCCAATAGAAAAAGCTCAACCCGATTCGCCGGAGCCAGAAGCATCATTGGGCGGTCTTTTTTCGCTGCTGCCGCGATTGGCGGGCGCTCCGCTGGCGCCCTTTAATACGCTTTCGGCGGTGGGCTTGCCCGAGGGGGCTGCATGGGCTAATTGGTTTGCATTCCTAAATGCGCTGTCGTGGGCAATTGTGCTGGGAGCGCCGCTCTTTTTGTATGCCAAAAATCTTGGAGCCGGTGATGCGCTTTTGGGCCTGCTGGCCGCCCTGCCGCCGCTGCTGGCGGTGCTGCATATTCCGGGGGCGTATCTGATTCCACCGCTGGGGTATCGGCGCATGATGATATTGGGCTGGGGGTCGCGCACCATCATGATTTTTGTGATGGCTGCGAGCATGGTGCTACTTCACAACCCCGCCTTGCGGCTCGCGGCGTTATTTGCGTGCATTTTTCTATTTTCAGCCCTGCGCGGGCTGGCTGGCGGCGCCTGGATGCCCTGGATGACCGAACTGGTTCCCACCGATGTTCGGGGAAAATTTTTTCTGCGCGATCAGCTTTATGGGCAATCGGGTAATTTAATTGCAACACTGGCGGCAGCGGTGTTTCTCGTGAATTACATGCACGCAGCGCAGTTCTGCTGGCCATTTTTATTTGCCGGCGTGGGTGGGGCCATCAGCGTGCTTTGCCTGCTGCGCCTGCCCGATATTCAAACCCCGGCGCATCACCATTCGATGCGGCGCACGGCCATAACCAATATGCTCGGCCAAAGGACGTTTCGGCTGCTGGCGGGTTTTAACGTCGCCTACATGCTGGTGCTCGGAGGGTTGGGCGTCTTTACCGTCTCATTTTTGCGCGGCATCGAGCATTTCTCGCAGAGCGGCATTGTGCTGGTTAATGGCATGTCGGTATTTGGGGGCAGCGTGTCGCTGTTCTGGTGCGGGCGGGTGCTGGATCGCATTGGTTCACGCCCCATTATTCGGTTGAGCCTGGCCGCGTTTGTTCTCGTATTTTTTGGCTGGTGGGCTATGGCATCGCACTTGCTTGCGGCTTCGCCTTTCATGATCGGGGCGTTGTATCTGATTACCGGCATGGCGGGCATTAACTTTGCAGCCGCCAACAATCGTCTGCAAACTCTCTGGATACCCTCCGCAGGTCGCAATCATTACTTTGCCGTGCTACTGGTGTTGATTAATTTGGCCGCCGGAGCATCGCCTCTGGTGTGGGGGCTTATGCTGGAGTTGATTGGATCGCACCAATGGCACATCAGCGGAGCGAGCGTCAATCGCTACAGTATTTTTTTCGCGTGCGGGGTTATTTTTCTGCTGCCGCTGTGGATCGCCGCCCGCCGATTGGCGGACCAGCCTGCCGACCAGTGCTCTGTCACACCCAGAAATTAGGATTGACGGAGGGCCAATAGGTTGCGGAATCTGTGTAAGCCGTTGGCTCGTAACTTACCGCGAGGTACCAACGCTTGCGGCAGGTTCCCTGGCTGCGGCAAGCCCCTTGCATGGCGTCCGATGTGCATTTGGTATCCCATTGCGGCAAGCGCTTAACCTGCGGCTGATAAGCATTGGTTCAGTGCCTGCGTAGCCGATAATATCAGCGGCGGTATAATGGCACATAAACACGGGAAGATTGAATGAAAATCACAAAAGAACGCGAATTGCACCAGCTTTGTGCGGAGTTTGTTGGGTCGCTGGGCATTGATGAAGCGTCGGAACTTACCGCGGATTTGGTACAAGCCGTGCTGCGCCTGGCGGCTGATAAACCCGGCCGGGCCGACTTAAAGCTGGTCTTGCGCGCCATCAAAGAGCTTCGCTTCGGTTTTAAGATGTTTCAGCCCTATCGGCAGCGACGCAAGGTAAGTATTTTTGGCTCGGCACGTACCCTGGCAGACAACGCCGACTATCAGGCGGCGGTTGAGTTTGGTCGGCTTATCAGCGCTGCGGGCTTTATGGTGATTACCGGCGCCGGCGGCGGCATTATGCAGGCGGGACATGAAGGCGCCGGGCTGGCACACTCATTTGGCGTGGCGATTAAACTCCCGTTTGAGCAGGAAACGAATGCCATTATTGCCGGCGATGAAAAGCTGGCACACTTCCGCTATTTCTTTTCACGCAAGATCATGTTTGTAAAGGAAACCAATGCTGTGGCACTGTTTCCGGGCGGGTTTGGCACGCATGACGAAGCTTTTGAGGTTCTTACCCTGGTGCAAACCGGCCGCGCCGACCCCATGCCCATTGTGATGCTTGAAAAACCCGGCGGAACCTATTGGAGCCAATGGCAGACCTTTGTGAAACATGCCCTGGCCGACAACGGCTTTATTTCGCCCGAAGATAGCAACCTTTACTTTATTACGCAGGACCCGGCCCAAGCCGCAGCTCATATCAACCAATTTTACGCCAATTATCAATCCATGCGCTATGTGGATGACAAAACGGTGCTGCGAGTCAAATACACACCAGACGCCGCAACACTCTATCGGCTGAATCAGCAATTTTCGGATATCTGCATTCAAGGGCCGATCACGATTGCAACCGCCGCCGAGGCCGAGCCGGCCCACGCGCCGGAACCCCGCCTCCCCAGGCTGGTCTTGCCTTTTAATCGGCGTTCACCGGCGCGGCTGCGCATGCTCATTGATGAGATCAACCGTTTACAACCGCCAACAGCCTGATGGCGGGCGGTGTTTTACGGCCCGTACGGCGACACGTAAACATGGCCAAAGTCCGACGTGTTGACCGAAGCCGCATGGCCATCGGCAAATGCCACGTTGATGCTATAACCATGTCGGTCGGGAATGGCAACAGTGTTCAGAGCGCCGTCATTTTGATTGGTCGGCGTGGTTGGTCCGCTGGGCAGCGCCAGTTTATCGCCGGAAATAGGTATGCGATCACGCAGCCAGCCGGTGTCGGCAACGCCCTGGAGTGTTGTGGCATCTACGGTTTGCCCGGCCGGAGGGGTAGCATATGTATCGTAGAATGTGCTGATGTAATTAATATCGTTGTAATTAAACTCGTTGGAAGCATCGGTACCGCCGAAATTCGGCCGAGTGCCGCAGTCGGCAAACATGAGGGTCTCGGTTGGGTTAGCAATGGCCTTGTAATTGCAGTTAAGCGGTGTGGTAAGGCCGGAGCTGCCTGAACCAAGCTGCGAGCCGCCGGCGGCTATCATGATATACTGCGTGTAGCTGAAAGCACCTTGGCCATAGGCCGAACCGCTGGATGGGTCGGTGTCGGTAAGGCAGGTGATATCAGCATTGATACCATAAGAAACTGGATAGTATCCATTAAAAATGGAGCCTGGGTACCCGGCAGGCGTTGGCTGATTGGCCAGGTTGCTGACGTTGTTAAAGAGCTGATAGCCCGGATATTGATCGAGAATGGTCGGGTCGCTGGGGCATAAAAATACCTTGGCACCCGCACCGTTGACGCCAAAATCCATAAAGTTCTGCTGCGAAGTGCCG
>JAJXZA010000075.1 GCA_021780285.1 Planctomycetota bacterium | reverse complement strand
ACAGTTGCTGGCCGTCATGGTTCGCGGAGCACACGGCGTCGATAGCCCGCTTGGGCCAGAATATTTGAAAAAACTGTGAAGTGCATATCGTAAATCTTCCTCTGGGACACTACACTAGGACCTTGAAAGCACTGGCTCTCGTTGGGTTAAGTCCTGATCAAATAGTTGGTGCTTTTGCTAAGCGGTTCCCTTCATGTAACCGTGTCCTTGCCAGGGGGATCGCGGGCGGGCAGATGGACGAGAATATTGCTTGGCAGTTTATCGCCGGTGTAGCGCTCGCCGCATGTCGCGCTTGGCGTCGCGTTCTTTAAGTGCCTGGCGTTTATCAAACTTGCTTTTGCCTTTGGCCACGGCCAGCACCACTTTTACATAGCCTCTTTTAAAGTGAAACTCCAATGGAATGAGCGTGGAACCCTGCTCTTTGGCCATCCGCTGCTCAAGTTTGCGAATTTCGCGGCGATGCAGGAGCAGCGGGCGCGTGCGGGTGGGGTCGTGATTGAATTGATTGGCCTTTTCATATTCTTCTATATGAGCGCCCACCAGGTAAATTTGGCCATTGCGGATAATGGCGAAAGCCCCCGCGAGCTGTACGCGGCCCAGCCGAACGCTTTTAACTTCGCTGCCCAGCAAGGCGATGCCGGCTTCAACCTTGTCAAAAATAAGGTAATCGTGGTGGGCACGCCGATTATCTATGCGCGGCGATTGGGCGGCATCGGCTTGGCGCTTGGCCGCCGTTTTGGCATCTGCTTTAGCGCCGGGCTGCTTGAGTTGCTGTGGTGTTTTTCCCATGGAACTGATTATATAGCCGCGACCCGATGCTGTAAGCTGCCATGTGTGAATTTGGCCCTTTGACTGGCTTGCCATGCTGCAGGCATAATATACATAAATGCCTGCCGGGTAACCGGCAGGGTGGCAGGCAATGCGTGAAGGCGGCACTTAAAGGACGAGGCATGAATATGTTGGTCAATCAATTGCACAAAAATCTGCAACGATGGACGCTGCGACTTTTGGCGGTCAGCGCACTTGCGCTGCCGCTATCGCTGGCGGGTTGTCAAAAAAGCTATAGCGAATTGCGGCCGGGGGTGTCGCAGTTTGTGCCGGGCGACCAGGGCCTGCAGTCGCGCGACCTTGTGGATATGACCGATCGGCTCTCGGCTGATTTACTTAAAATTCCGGAAATAGCACAAAACCCCAACAAGGTCATCATTGTAATGGCCAGTGTGCAGAACAAAACCAGCCAACCGTGGCAGGACGACACTATTTATATTGCCCGTATGCGGGCGCTGCTGAACCAGTATGCACGTGATCGCATTGCCTTTATTGAGCCGCCGCAGGAGACGCGGAAACTCCAGCAGCAATATCTTGGCAACGGCGGCGGCGGCTTTGAACAAAACAGTCGCGGCGGCGTGCCGCAGAACAGCATGCTTGTTCCACAGTATGCGCTCAAGGGTGTATTTTACGATTTACCGAATACTGCAACCACCTACCACCTGTGTACGTTTCAACTCGTAAACCTGCAGAGCGGCGAGTTGGTTTGGGAGGGGCATTACGAAGTTCGTACGCTGAACTTTTAACGAATTGCTGCCGCCGATGAAAGTCTCGCGAAGGCTTGCCACGGGTTGCCAGGGGTAAGGTGCGATGTTGCCGACAGGGCTTGCTGCTATATTGTCACAAAAGCCAGCCGCTATTGGGATGAGGCACATAGTCATGGTACTGCTGAGCCGGCACACACTGGTATGGTCGCTGCTGGCGTCAGTCGTTTTGGTGCTGGGGGGGTGCGGCGGACTCAACCGCAACATGCAGTCAACGTTCTTGAGTGGCCACGATTTGGTAGCCATGACCGATAAGATGGCGGCGGCCATTGCTTCGGATCCGCACATTGCGGCGCTTACGGCACGCGGGCCTATCGTTATTGTGCTGACGCCGCTTAACAATATGACCAACGAAATAATACCACGTGGCCAGGGCGATATATTTCTGCATCGGGTGCGGGTGCTGCTGACGGCCCAGCCGTCGCTTCGAAGCCGATTTGTGTTTGTGCTTAACCCGCAAACGTACCAGTATCTATTGGCCCAGCAAGGCATGCCCACGAATGATTTGGGCGGTCGGGCGGCTTTGTTGAAGCCAGGTTACGCATTGCAGGCCACATTTTATTCGGACACGAAGGCGAATGGCTACTCTCGCAGCGACTATTATCTGTGCACCTATCGGCTTACCAACATTATTACCGGCGAGTTGGTATGGGAAGGTACATACGAAGTTAAAAAAGCTGTGACGGCGAGCTTTTTAGAATAGGGCAATTATGTACAATGTGCGGCGCTTTGCCGAACTATTTACCGTTTCTTGTGTGGCTGCCGGGTTTAGGTCGCGGCTTAAACCGTTGCGTGCCTGCATTGCATTGATGATTGGCGGCGTTCTGCTGGCTCTGCTGCCGGGCTGCTCGCAGAACTCGCAGCGCGTCAACACCGCCGTGGAATACTATTACATTGGAGATTATCCGCAGGCCGAGGCCGAATTGGCTCCGCTGATTAAAAAACCTGACAACAATTATGTGCTTAACAACTGCCGGTATGGTTCGGCTGCGCTGGCTGCGGGCAATTTGCGCCATGCCGAACAGGCTTTTTTAACTGCGTATCGGATTATCAACAGCGTTAACAGCAATACGGCCGGCGAGGCGTTAGGGGCTGTTACGGTGTATGAGGGCGTACGGGTTTGGAAGGGTGAACCGTTTGAGAGGGCCATGGCCCATTATTACCTTGGGTTGATTTATCTGATTAAGGGCGATTACGAAAATGCCCGTGCGGCCTTTCAAAACAGCTTGTTTCGTCTGCGGGCCTACAGCAACCCCGATAGCCGGACATCGCAGGCGCAGCGCGATGCAACCGTGGACTCGAATTTTTCGCTCGGGTATTTTGGCTTGGGATTTTGCTACCACATGCTCAACCGCCCGGAGTTGGCGAAGGCAAACTTTGAACGAGCGGAGCAGCTTAATCCGGCGCTGTCGCCCGTGGTGCAAAAAGTTTATCAGCCGGGGACGAATTGTCTTGTGTTTGTGGATTGGGGGTTTGGCCCGCGTAAGCGCGCCGGCGGCTGGTACGGTGAGAAAGTTGTATTCGGGCCGCCGCTGTTTCGGGCGGGTCCCCCCCCTTACG
Source organism: Planctomycetota bacterium (assembly GCA_021780285.1). Classification (GTDB taxonomy): domain Bacteria; phylum Planctomycetota; class Phycisphaerae; order WQYP01; family WQYP01; genus JABEVB01. Next base: position 4,614 of record JAJXZA010000075.1, on the reverse strand, counting down.
CGCACGGCTGGGTTGATCATAAGCCTGCGGATCGCTTTGCCGTGCCCACCATGGTGGATACGCTGGCGCTGGCGGCACAAAAGCGCTGGCTCACGATGGATACCATTCGCGAGGGTAAGGCGATTGCGGGCACGGCCATACTCGCCGGTGGCCTTGCGGCAGCCGATTATGGGGCGGTGCACCGCGATCAAACGGTGGCGCTGGCAGGATTGGGGGCGGCCGTGCTGGGCGCTGCGATAGCGGCATCGAGCCATGCCGACACCCGTTATTGGGAGATGCTGCCACGGTGTGTGTATGCTATTCCTGTGGCGCTTAAGGCCGGCGAAAATACCATTCGCGTGGCCGCCGACGGCACCGCCAGCCAGAGTTTTACCGTTGATTACACCGGCTCGGGCTATCGGGTGCTGTACGTGCGGTTGAGGTGAGCGATTATCGGCACGGGGCTTGAGGAACAGAAGGTGCGGCGCCGGTTCCCTGAAGGCCGCCGGTTATCAAAGCGCCAACTTTTAATCAGGACGGGACACAGCTTTACAGGTTTTTGGTTTTACGCCGCAGGCTCAACAGTGTGGTGATTACTGGTTATAATCAGGGTATGGCGAACGAAGTTCCTGAAAACCAGGCGGAAAGTACTGCGAGCAGCAAGCCGACGGAGCCTGCGCCGCAGGAACGCCGGCGTTTTTTTTCGGAAGTGTTTAAGCAGGCTCTTACGCCCATTGCCGCAATTATTGAAAAACGCGTCACCCCCATGACCGATGCGCTGCAGGGTAAGTCGCCGTTTTTGGATGATGACGATTTTGGCGATGAAGCACTGGCGCCGATGGAGGAACAATCTCCGCAGCCGCGGGTTATTTTGCGGCCGCCGGGCGCTGTGCCGGCAGGTGAGTTTGAATCGGTGTGTTCGCGCTGCGGCATGTGCGCAGAGGCGTGCCCGGTAAAGTGCATTCATCTGGATCGGCATGATATGGTTGCGGGGGGATTTCCGTATATTGTGCCGGAGGTTGCACCATGTGCGGTTTGCGAGGACCTTTCGTGCATGAAGGCGTGCCCGTCGGGTGCGTTAAAGCTGGTGGATCGGCTGGCAATACGCATAGGCCTGGCGGAGGTGAACCATACGCTGTGCCTGCGGACGAACGGCGAAGACTGCCGGCTGTGCCTGGACGCGTGCCCGATAGGTGAAAGCGCGATTGTAGTAAGCAATAGCAGCGGCCGGGTGATCGTGAAATATAATGGGTGCATTGGCTGCGGCATGTGCGAGCAGGCGTGCCCTACGCAGCCCAGCGCTATTGTGATAAATCCGCGGCCAGACCCGACGGAACCCATTGTTGCGTGATGTTGGCGACCGATGCGCGGCAATTGGCGGAGTATACGCCATGTAACATTGTGGCGTTTTGGTTTTGCCGCGCGAGCATGGGGCTTAATGGCTTGGGGCCGGTCAGGCGGCAGCGGAAATGGCCTCAGTGGGTGGTGTGGCGATGGGGAGCGGCTGCGGATCAGCACGGCCGGCGATCCACTGGTTGTAAAGTGATAGCCCGCCTACATAGAAGTACCCGGTCATAAAGATCATGAGGAAGGGAATCGCAAGCAGATCGCGCTGCCAAACAACAGCCATGGCCAGGCAGGCGAAGAGGTAGAAGCCAAAGGTCAGTTCGGCGAGGGGAATCCAGTTAATTTTGCGTTTGAAGTGTCCGGCACGAGCCTTCCACTGGCCAGCGGCTTCGTCGCCGGCGACTCCGTACTTTGGCGTGCGGATAAATTCGCAATTGCGGCGGCCAAAAATGCCTTCGAGCACGGCGACGGCGTTGGCCAAGCTGATGCCCGCCCCGATGGCCATTAAGAAGGGGACAAGCAAGATGGTTTTCAGCCAATTGCGGCCGAGTTCTCGCTGAGAGGCGACATAAAAGGCCCCGGCTGAAAAAGTCATGAGGGTGAAAAGCCCCATCATTATGTACCATACGATGGTGGACTTGGGCGACAAAAAGCTCGGTCCGCCAAACGCAAATGTTGGAAACACAAGCAGGGCCAAGGCCACTGCAGGAGGGTACACAATGCCTGATGTCAAGTGAAAAAAGGCCTCAAGCTTTACCCGCAGCGGCAATTTACTTCGGAGCACGGCGGGCAGAAGTTTGACTGCGGTTTGGGCGATGCCTTTGGTCCAGCGATGCTGCTGCTGTTTAAAGGAAATAATTTCGGGCGGCAGCTCCGCAGGCGATACCAGGTCGGGAAGAAATACCATTTTCCAGTTGCGCATTTGCGCGCGGTACGAGAGGTCCATGTCTTCGGTGAGGGTATCGTGTTGCCAGCCGCCGGCGTCATCTATGGCGCTTCGCCGCCATATGCCGCCGGTGCCGTTGAAGTTGATGAATCGTCCGCTGCGATTGCGGGCGGTGTGTTCGATCATAAAGTGGCCATCGAGCAAAATGGCCTGACAAACGGTGAGGAGTGATTGATGGCGGTTGATATGCTCCCAGCGCGACTGTACGCAGGCGATGGTCGGGTCGGTAAAAAAATGCACGGACTGCTGCAGCATATCAGGCAGCGGGACAAAGTCGGCATCGAAGATGGCAATGTATTCTCCAGTGGCTGATTGCAGGCCATTGGCGAGAGCGCCGGCTTTATAGCCGGTGCGATCCGTGCGATGAATGTATTGCACGTGATGGCCGGCCTCGCACATGCGCCGGCAAACGCTTTCAGCGATGAGGGCAGATTCGTCAGTGGAATCGTCGAGGACCTGAATTTGCAGGAGTTCCGGCGGATAATTGAGCTTGCAGGCGGCTTCGATAACGCGCTGGGCGACAAATCGCTCGTTAAAAAGAGGGAGTTGGACGGTTATTTTTGGCAGGGCGCTGAACTTTCCAACGGGCTGAACCGGCTTTCGCGCGACTCGGTAATACAAAATAAGCTGCCAGTACCGGTGCGTGCCAAAGGCGGCCAGCACGGCCATTGAGGCCGTGTAAGCAATAGCCATAAGGTTTTGTATGGTTGCGTACATTATATCGTTGCTCTGCCTTTAAGACGTTTGCAGGCCAAGGCCCCCACGGGGCAGACCCATGCGCGGCCGCCTGCGAAACTGCAAATCCCTCAGGCTTGGGTGCGTAAAAAATAAAGCGTCCCACATATTGTTGCCACCGCCCATCCAAGCCCAATTAAGTGTACGGGCCAAAGGCAATAGTTTCAACCTGCTCCGCCATATATGCGATAAGGCGAAAAAAAATGGCTTTTCACTGTAAAAATTAAGCAAGTCGCCAGTTATCGGGCGCGGTGGTCCCAAAGACGCTGCGATTGGCATAGTCACCATGGCTCGTGGGCTTTAATGAGTAAACCATCGGCGCGAGCTTGGCTTCGCAGCCCTGATTGCCTATCGCCTTACCGTTTGAGGCCGGCCATCTTTGCAAGTTGCGCGGCCTTATCGGTGCGTTCCCAGGTGAAATTGGCATGGGACCGGCCAAAGTGGCCATGCGCGGCGGTTTCGCGGTAAATGGGTCGCAGGAGCTTAAGGTGTTGAATAATGCCCTGCGGCTTCAGTGGGAAAAGCTCGCGGACGAGATCGCTGATGAGGGTTTCATCAACAACGGCAGTTCCTTCGGTATCTACAAGTACGCTCACTGGTTCGGCGACGCCAATGGCATAACCCAACTGCACTTCGCAGGCTGTAGCCAAGCCGGCGGCGACAATGTTTTTGGCCACATAGCGGGCCATGTAGCTGGCAGAACGGTCAACCTTGGAGGGGTCCTTGCCCGAAAAAGCACCGCCACCGTGGCAGCCTCGGCCGCCGTAGGTGTCCACGATAATTTTACGGCCGGTGAGGCCGGAGTCACCGTGCGGCCCGCCGATTAAAAATTTTCCGGTGGGATTGATATGGAAAACAATGTCGTTGTTCCAAAGGTGCGGACATTCGGCCATGACGACAGGTTTGATGAGTTTATTGATGATTTCGCGGCGACCAGCATCGGAGAAACTGTCGGTTTTTTTGTCTACGATGGCATCGGTGTGTTGGGTGGAAAATACGATGGTGTGAAGGCGCTTGGGTTGGTCGTTTTCATATTCAACGGTTACCTGACTCTTGGCGTCGGGCCTGAGCCAACGGATTTTACCATCTCGGCGTAGGGAAGCGTGTTGTTCAACCAGGCGATGGCTAAGGTAAATGGGAAGCGGCATGAGGGTGCTGGTTTCGTTGCAGGCGAAGCCGAACATGATGCCCTGATCGCCAGCGCCCTGTTCCTTGTTTTTGCCGGCGGTTACGCCGCGTGAAATATCGGCTGACTGACTATGCAAAGCACGCATGACAGCGCAGCTACGGTAATCAAAGCCGGTGAGGGGGTCGTCATAGCCGATTTCGCGTATGGTTTTGCGGGCGGTATCTTCGGCGTTGTTAAGCGCGTTGATGGCTGCCTGATTGTGCACCGTAACTTCGCCGGCGAGGACCACCAGGCCAGTGGTGACGAGGGTTTCGCAGGCAACGCGGGCGTGCGGGTCGGCGGCGAGCAGTGAGTCGAGAATTGCATCGGAGATCTGGTCGGCGACTTTGTCGGGATGTCCCATGCTGACCGATTCACTGGTAAACAAGTGCGTGTTGGGTTTGCCGTTGGCCATGTACGTAGTTCTCCGAGCTTGCAG
>JAJXZA010000126.1 GCA_021780285.1 Planctomycetota bacterium | reverse complement strand
CCTGCAACCCAGCTTTTTATTGACCCGGACACTTGTATTGACTGTGGCCTTTGCGTGGACGAATGTCCTGTCAAAGCCATTTTCCCGGAAGATGACGTGCCGGCCGAGTGGAAAAAGTACATTGAACTCAATGCCGAGCATTATAAAAAGTAAGCTCGGCTCCCAAATGTCGGCCACGTGGCTGCCCGCTGGGCCGCCAACCGACCCCCGCAAGGGCAATTGTGTAATTGCCCCTGAAGTATTTTTACGGGGTGCGTGACCGAAAACTCTTACATAGGATGCATCATCATGGCTCAAACCCGCAAACCTCGTTTCCAGACTTTTAACCGACCGAAGATCCGCGTTACCAAAACCAGCAGCCTCGGCAAGGTCTATGTAGACTATAAAGATGTTGAATCACTTAAGAAGTTGATCTCGATCAATGGCAAGATTCTCTCCCGCGCTCGCACGGGTGCAGCCGCTTTCGAACAGCGCATGATTACCGACGCCATCAAACGCGCACGGTTCCTTGGCATGCTTCCGTACTCCGGCGGCGGCCCATCTTAAGCTCAACTGCGCAAACGCCCTTACCCTGTTTTCTATTAAATCTCAACGCCGCCAGCCACCCGGCTGGGGCGTTTGCTTTGCGCCGTTCGAACAGACCGCGTAGGCCACGGTACCGTCCCTCTGTCTGATCGCCGGAACGCCGATAGTAATCGCGCAGCGTCCGCGGAACGTGTCGAAAGGCATCGGTATTTTCACGTTTCCCCTGTTCATTGGCAGTCCCACATTTCAAAGACTCAATTTTTCAGTTGGTTCCTTTGCCGTTGGGCATTTATACTACGCACTATGCCGAGCTTTCTGCACAGCTATATAAGTCGCCTTATGGCCCATACCTGGTGGGTGGTGCTGCTCGAACTGCTGCTCATCGGCGTGGTTGTGCACTCTGTGCTTGAGTTTTTGCGCGGCACCCGCGGCGCCCGGCTCATCAAGGGCACAGCACTTTTCCTAATTATTTCCTACACCATTATTCAGCTCGGCGGCGACAAACTTGTGCGGGTGGAGTTTCTCTTCAGCCGCCTGCTCGTCTTCACGAGTTTTGCCATTGTCGTCGTATTTCAGCCGGAGCTTCGGCGTGCTCTCATTCGCCTCGGCGAAACGCGTTTGCTGCGCCTCGGCTCGCATCCGGCCCGCCGCATGATAGATACTCTCTGCCAAAGCGCCGAATACTGCTCGCGTAATCGCATAGGCGCCCTCATAGCCGTTGAACGTGAAACCGGCCTCGCCGGTCTGATTGAAAATGGCACCGTGCTTAACGCCGAGCTTTCAGCCGAGCTGCTGAACACCATTTTTTGGCCCGGCTCAATATTGCATGACATGGGCGTGGTGGTGCGCGATGGCCGCGTTGCGGCCGCGGGAGTACAGTTTCCACTGGCCGAAGGCGGCGAAGTCAGCCAGGAAATGGGAGCCAGGCACCGAGCCGGGCTTGGCCTTTCGCAGGAAAGCGACGCCGTTGTCATTATCGTGAGTGAAGAGACCGGGATTATCAGCATTGCCGAACGCGGTCGGCTCACGCGAAACCTCGCGCCCGACGACCTGCGCCGCATGCTCACCGAATTGCTGGATCGCCCAGTTCCCGGTGCCGCGCGGCGCACCGCTGCTTAACCGGCTCGTTTGGTCCGGTCCGTGCGCCGCCGACAAGTTCGCCGCATCTGATGCGACCATTAAAGGAACGCGACCACATGAATATTCTCACCCGATCCAAATTAAAGGAGCACCTCAAACTTCTGCCGCTGACGGTGCTGCTGACGGTGCTGCTCTGGATGTACGCCGATGCAAACCTCACCGCTGTGGAATCAGATCTGCCCATTCACGTGCGGCTGGCGGCCGGGCCCGCCACCGGCCCTCACGCCCAGAGCGTGCAACTCATTTCTCCAGCAGATGGTGAGTTTGAAATAACGGTTCAAGGGCCGCGCAACAAAGTTTCGCGTGTGCGCCAGCAATGCGAAGGGCGGGCGGTTTTTACCCAGCAAGATCGCGACAATCTTTCAGATGTTCTCACCGGGTCCCAGCTTCAGGCGATTCGCAACGGCCACCCACTTGAGGCCATTCGCGTGCTTAATCGGTTGCCTTATTTTCGTCAGCGCGGCGTACTCGTAACAGCTGTGCGCCCAAAACGTATCATTTGCCGCATTGACCCAATTGTGCAAATTAATCGCCCCATCCAGTTTCCGGCCGAGCATGGCGTGGCCGCCATCATTACTCCGGCTGTTGCCACCGTCAGCCTACCCAAAAGTCTGCTGGAGAGCCTCGGCGGGCCTGACCAAATCAGCGTCATCGCCCAGCCTCTGGTAGATGTAACCCAACTACCACCTCGAACTCGTCAAACCCTTTCAGCCCAATTGACCGCACAATTTGGAGGCTCACCCGATAACCATGTTGTCGTCAGGCCGGCAACCGCCATGGTCAGTTTCACCGTACCGCCCCAGCCGCAGTCCCGGCTTTTTATTGGCGTGGTGCCTATATGGGTTTCCGGCCCACCCTGGCTCCTGAACCAATATCAAATAAGCGTTCGGCCCAATACCCTGCGCATTACCGTATCGGGCGCAAAACAAAACCTCCAGGTGCTGCGCGATAACCTTATTGCCGGCGATGCTGCCCCTGCGGCCCAGCGCGTCATTGGCTTTCTTGACATTACCCCCCCAGTAGCCCTTACCAAAGGCTGGCAAACACATCGCATTCGCTATGCACTGCCCAAGGGCATTACGCTCCTCGACGGCCCACACCATGTACTCTATAAAATCAGTAACCGCAGCGCTGCGCCTTTTACCGCTGCTCCAGCGACTGCACCCGCCGCTAAAGCAAACCGGGCTGCCACCGTCAAATCTCAATAACCGTGGAACAATGCATGACTGATTTTTTCTCTGCCGCCGAAAGCCCACCCCGTAAACCAGTCGCTGCGGCTCCCGCCGACAGCACACCCGTGCGCACCGTAAGTCAGGTAAACGCGCTGGTGCAAAGAACCTTAGCAAGCAATTTACCCGTCAGCCTTCTGGTGGCGGGTGAGTTATCCAACTTCAAGGTCTATTCTAAAGGCCATGCATTTTTTACTCTTAAAGACGCGCGCTCTGAACTGCCCTGCGTCATGTGGCGCGACAGCCTTGCGCGTCTGGCCTTTACACCCAAAGATGGACTTGCCGTTGTTGCCGGCGGCTACATCAAACTCTACGAGCCACAAGGCAAATTGCAGCTATATGTTGATTCGCTCTTACCAAAAGGCACGGGAGCTTTAGAACTTGCTTTTCGCCAGCTATTTGCCAAGCTTAAAGAAGAAGGCCTTTTTGAAGTCGCGCGTAAACGCCGCATACCCCTATTGCCGCAGCACATTGTCATTATCACCAGCCCCACCGGCGATGTTATTCATGACGTTTTGACCACAGCCTACCGCCGATATCCTGGTTTGCATGCCATGCTCTATCCGGTGCAGGTGCAAGGCAGCGGTGCAGCGTCCCAAATGGTCGCCGCCATTCAAAACGTAAACCGCTGCGCCGCCGCCCTCGGCGGTGTAGACTTGATTCTGCTGGTTCGCGGCGGCGGCTCGCTCGAAGACCTCTGGGCCTTCAATGAGGAACTTCTCGCCCGGGCCATTGCCGCCAGCCGCATCCCCATCGCCACCGGCATCGGCCACGAGCCAGATTCGACCATTGCCGATTTCGTTGCAGATCTGCGAGGCCCAACGCCCACGGGCGCTGCCGAGCTTACCATTCCAAAGGCAGCCGACCTTGCCGCTCAGCTTGAGAGCCTCGTTCAACTTGCCCACCGGGACATGAACCAAATTATCCAACAAAGTTCCGCCGACTTGCGAACCATCGCGTTTGAACTGACCTCGTCAGTTCAGCGACGCTGCTCGCTGACCGCACGCGAGCTTCAAAATCTTGCCGCCCAAGTACAGCGTATCGAGCCGCGCCACGCCTTGGCACAGCGCAGCCATGACCTCTTTGCCGTCCAGCAAAGGCTGGCAACTGCCACGGCCAATCGCGTCTATTCCCGTCATCAGCAAGTGGCCGCCGTGCAGCAAAACCTTGCGGCCAGCAGCCCCCAGGCAATCCTGGGCCGTTTTGCCGAACGTCTTGACCATCTTGCCGTAGCTCTTCGCAGAGCAACGATGCAATCGCTCGCCGCGGCCCGAGAGCGCCTTAGCGGCAGGCAACAACGCCTTGAAATCGCCAGCCCGCAGGCCGTCCTGCGGCGAGGCTTCTCGATTACAACCATGCGCGACGGAACCATCATTCGCGCCGCCGCACAAGTACACACTGGTCAACAAATCATCACGCGTACCAGCAATGGTGAGTTCAACAGCACCGTCGGCACTCTGCAGCAAGGTAATCTGTTCTGACCTGAAACCAACTCGCCATTGCGGCTGGCATCGCAACAAAGACATTATGCCATCGCAAGGCGCAACCTTTTGCACCTGTTGCGGCTACGTTCCGGTAAATGCGTCCTCGGCAATCGCTATTGCTTTAAGCAGCCCGGCGGCTTTGTTCATTGTTTCTTGATATTCTGCAGTCGGCACGGAGTCCGCCACCAACCCGGCCCCAGCCTGTATATACACACTATGCATCCCACCCTGCGTCTTGCCCGGAATCACCATCGTCCGAAGGGCGATGCAGGTGTCCATGTTGCCAGCGTAATCAATATAGCCCACCGCCCCGGCATAAGGCCCGCGCCGCGATGGCTCGAGTTCGTCAATAATCTGCATGGCGCGGATTTTTGGCGCGCCGCTCACCGTACCCACCGGCAGCGCGGTGCGCAGCGCATCAAAACAGGTTTTATCCGCAGCCAATCTGCCGCTCACGTTTGTGGTAATGTGCATCACGTGGCTGTATCGCTCCACCGACATTACATCTGAAATGGTTACACTGCCCGGTTCGCACACGCGGCCAACGTCGTTGCGGCCAAGGTCTACCAGCATAATGTGCTCGGCACGCTCCTTGGGGTCGGCCAGCAGTTCTTTTTCCAACGACACGTCCTGCTCGGCTGTTTTACCCCGGGGCCGTGTGCCGGCCAACGGGCGGTTTGTGACGATACCATCCTGTACGCGGCACATAATTTCCGGTGAAGAACCGACCAAAATACACTCCGGCGCAGCAAGATAAAACATAAACGGCGACGGATTTATAACACGAAGCGCCCGGTAAATGTTCAGAGGCTCGGCCGTGGTTTGCACATGCAACCGCTGCGAGAGCACCACCTGAAATATATCGCCCGCTTTGATGTACTCCCGTGCCGCCTCAACCGCAGCCTCAAACTGCGGCTGGCTGAAATTGGATTGGGCCAACGGTCGGCGTTCGGGCCGAAGGTCAATTAGGCCCAGATCACGGTCCAGCGGCGTGCGCAGCGCCTGCATCAGTTGGTTAATTCGGCCAATTGCATCATCAAAAGCCTCTTCCGCGGTATGACCGCCTACGTGCCCGTTGGCCACAAGCAGCACGGTCTTTTGCACATGGTCGAAAATCACCAGGTCGTCGTAGAGGCCAAAGAGTAGATCGGGCAGGCCGCGGTCGTCTTTGGGTGCAGAGGCCAACTTTTCACCTTCGAGGTAGCGCACGGTATCGTAGCCGGCAAAGCCAACCGCCCCACCCGCAAACTTTGGCAGGCCGGGCACGGATATGTTGTGCACCGGCGGCAGAAGTTTTTCAAGCTCTTTCAACGGGTCCAGGCTGCTAAAAGTGCACTCCGAGAGTGCAGCTTCCGGCCCGGCAAAGTCCTTGATGGTCACCTGCCGGTCATACGCCTGAATAACTTGTCGCGGTCGCGTTCCAAGAAACGAGTATCGAGCGATGCGTTCGCCTCCCACAACCGATTCAAGCAAAAATGAATAGGGCGAAAGCCGCGCCAGTCGCTCGTAGGCCGTTACGGGAGTCAGGTGGTCGGCCAAAATGGTTACATAAACCGGCACGACCGCCCGGGCCTGCCGTCCGGCAAGCCGCCTGAAATCTTCCAACGATGGGATGGCCCGAGCCATAAGTTCCGCGAACAACGCCTGTCTCCTGCTAACCCCCGCATTATTGCGGGCATCAGCATTGTAACGGCTTATAATGCTGCAGGGTAACAGCGGCGGCATAATTGTGTTAAAATCCGTCGCCTAAAAAAGGCGGACTATAACAGGTGACTGCGGGAACTGCTCGATGAAAGAATATCTGGACCTGGTAAAGCTGGTACTGGAAAATGGCTCGCGCAAGCCAAGCCGCACCGGCGTGGATACGCTCTCTTATTTTGGAGCATTTTATCGCGTGGATTTGTCCAAGGGCTTTCCACTTCTTACCACCAAAACCGTCAACTACCCCGCGGTGCTGCGCGAGTTGCTGTGGTATCTCTCCGGCGAGCAGCACATTCGCAATTTGCGCAAGCACACCAAAATATGGGACGACTGGGCCGACGACCGTGGCGAGCTTGAAACCGCCTACGGCCGCTATTGGCGGCGCTTTCCGCATGCTGTGCAAAGCAGCCACGCGCCCCTTGCTGAAACCGGCATGCCGACCGCTGCCGTCCGCGAGGTAGATCAAATTGCCTACGTCATCAGCGAGATTAAGCGCAATCCGAGCAGCCGTCGTCTGGTAGTCTCCGCTTGGGACCCCGGTAACGCGCAAAGCAGCCGGCTGCCTCCCTGCCACTACAGCTTTGTATTTCAGGTACTCAATGGCAGGCTAAACTGCCACCTTTCGCAGCGTTCCGGCGATATTGCCCTGGGCATTCCATTTAACCTTGCCTGCTATGCCACGCTCACTGCGATGATTGCCCAGGAGTGCGGCCTGCAGCCCGGCCACTTTGCCCATTCCATTGTAGATGCGCACATTTATATTGCCGATGAGGGTAGCCCCATGGCCGAGTACGACCACGCACGAGGCCTGCGCGAGCAGCTCAAGCGCGAGCCGCGCCCATTGCCGCGACTCATTATTAAGAATAAGCCGTTTGACCAACTGCAGTTTGAAGACTTCACCTTGGAAGGCTACAACCCGCATCCAGCCATTAAGTTTAAGGTGGCGGTGTGACGGGTTCTTTCCAACCAGGAGCAACATGCTGATCAGTCTTATCGCCGCCATGACCCCGGGCCGAGCTATTGGTGTCGGAGGAAAATTGCCGTGGTATCTGCCGGCCGACCTCAAACGCTTCAAACTTATTACCAGCGGCCACACCGTTATTATGGGTCGCAAAACTTTTAACTCCATCGGCCGGGCACTGCCCAATCGGCACAATTTCGTTCTCTCACGCAGCGCACCCAAATGCCCCCCCGCCAATACGCACTGGTTCACCAACCTGCCCGCCGCTTTCGCCGCCGCAGAAATGCAAGGAGAAACGGAAGTTTTCGTTATTGGCGGTGGCGAGGTTTATACCGCAGCCCTGCCGCAGGCGCATAAACTGTACCTTACACTCGTACACCAACCTGACCCACCCAATGCCGATGCATGGTTTCCGCCATGGCAAAAAGAGCAATGGCAACTTACGGAACAATCTTCGGCCGCCGAAATGGATTTTCTCACCTATACACGACATTAACGCACCCCATCCCACAGCCGCTTATCGCAACGCCCCCGCGAGCGGTTTGCGTCTTAACAATTGATCTCGCTTTGTAAATGCCCCGTAAGTATTATGTGAAGAATGCATGAAGGCGGTTTTTGTATGCCGCCATTCTTGGGGATCGCGATATGTCCAGAAATTTGGAATTGGCCGCACCTATTGCCATTGGCGCCGGGCGTCAACCGCGGACGCACCGTTCAACGCCTGCAGCCGTCTGGTTTAAACC
>JAJXZA010000190.1 GCA_021780285.1 Planctomycetota bacterium | reverse complement strand
CGTTTACAGTTGCTGGCCGTCATGGTTCGCGGAGCACACGGCGTCGATAGCCCGCTTGGGCCAGAATATTTGAAAAAACTGTGAAGTGCATATCGTAAATCTTCCTCTGGGACACTACACTAGTGTTTATTTTCGGAGCGTGGGCCGTGTGGCGCCGCAGCCTGGGAATGCTTTTTGCTTTTCTGCCGCTGATGAATATGTGTACCGGCCCGCTGTGGCCGTCCATTGAATCTGCCTTAACGCGCACGCGCGGGAAAATAGCCCTAAGTATGCGTATGACGCTCTACAACCTTAATTGGTCGTCCACGGGGTTTGTGGCGGCGTGTGTTGCCGGCGTCTTGGCAAAGACCCTTTCGTGGGCGGGACTTTTTATGCTCGCCGCTGGAATAGGTTGTGTGCTCTGGATACTCATGGTCCGGATTGCCATTCCACCGAAAGCTGAGGACATCGCGATGCACGAAGGCCCCAATCAAAGGAAAGCCCATGACCTGCCGCTGTTAAACTCTCCCCGGTCACGCAAACTTCTGCACATGGCCTGGCTTTCAAATATGCTCGCATTTGTTGCAGCCAACACCGTCACACCCTTTATGCCCACTATTACGCTGTCGCTGGGCATAAAATCCTATGTTTTGGCAACGGCGCTGGCGTCTATAGCATCGCTGGCCGTTATCGTGGGATTCTTGATTACAACACTCTGGACCGGCTGGCACTATCGCATTCGCTGGACCCTCATTCCATTCGTCGCGCTTGTGGCAGGCGCGGTGGCGATGCTGCTGAGCCAGTCGCTGATGATGTTTGTGTTTGCGCAGATTCTATATGGCGTCGGGCTGGCGATGCAGTATTCCGGCTCCATTTATTACTCCATGCACTTAAGCGCCGGCGCTGCCGAAAAAGCAGGTGTGCATGAGGGGCTGATAGGGCTTGGCGCGACATTGGGGCCGGGACTCATTGCCGTGGCCGGCGCCCCCAATGCCATTATTCCCAAGGCCTTGGCCTTATTAATTGTGCTGTGCGTCGGCGGCGGGGCGCTTGGCTTTATGGCCAGTCGCCCCGAGATGCCGGCGCCAACCGAGGCCGATGGCTGATCACGTCAGCGGCGGCAATGCGGTTGATCGGCTCTGCGCAGGCCGCGTGCGGCGTCGTTCGATCAGCGCTTGCAGATGTCGTGCTAAACCTGCAAAACGCCACGCGGGCGCTGGGAGTGTAGTCAGCGCCCGCGGGTTTGAAGAAAGAGTGGAGTTCAGGCCACAAAGCGGCGATTACTGGCCGCTTGCGGATTCGAGGAAGACGCGTATCTTGCGTGCCTCCACGGCGGTAAGCCCGCCGATCACCCGCATGTGATGCACAATAATGTCCCATTGGGCCGCATTGAACTGCGACGGTGAACGCAGGTTGTGGCAGCGTTCGCAGTTTTCAGCCCATAGCTGGGCGCCGCTCTGCTTTTCTTCATATTGATTGGAAAAGATGCCCGCATCCGACTGCGGCAGCTTAGACTCTTTGGCCGCCGACTGGGTTGCGGCAGCCTTGTGCTGGCTGCTGCAGGCGCCCAAACCGGCCACGAGCGCCGCGAGCGTTAATCCGGAGGCAAGGGTGTAACCAAATCGCATAAAAAGCTCCTTGTAAAAATAGCCCAACATCAAATGCCGACCGCAAACTGCAGGAAAAAGGCGTTGTTGCCGCCGGTGTTTTCCACGTTGTCAAACTCGTACTCGCCTTTGATGACCGCATCGGAATAGAGCCAGTAGTTGAGTCCAAGCGAATAACGCTGTTCATGCAGAGCGCCCGGGTTGTTGCCCGGAATATCCACGCGGTCATAGCGGAAAGCATACCCCAGATTTTTAAGGTAGGGTACATCAATAAGTGTGGGCTGATAGTAAAGTTCAACAAAGCCGCCGTTGCTGTGCCCATTGAAGGGGTCGGGGCCTACCGTACCAGGATAGACAGCTCCATCCGTGCTCGAGAATATCCAAGACCCGCGTACGCGCACCAAGCCGTCGAGCGGCTTGACCACCTTGCCGTAGTTAAAGTCCACCGCCTGCAGGAACGCATTGACGTGGAAGGGCGTGGCAATGGCTGCGCTCGGCTGTGTGACCGGTTCGGAATATTCAAACGAGTAGCCAACTTCAAGTGAAGGAATGGGCACAAAGCCGATGCGTCCGCCGACGGCTTTGCCGTTGTTGTAGTTGTTGGTGTCACCAAAGTTAAGCGCACCCGGCGCACTGCCGGGGCCATTGGGGTTTTGGTCACTGGAAATGATATCCGGCCCATTGCTCACATAAAAATTGTAATTGAAGTGCGTGGGGCCGACGGGCACCGCGCCGCTGAGGTACCCGCCAACTTCGTTCGCGGGCGTGAGATAGCTATAAACCTCAGGCGCATCAACCATGGGTTCAATCCAGGGCGGGCCCCAATAGTTGTTGTACGCGGCAAACGGCGAGGGGAACATGCCGCCGCCTACAGTCATGTAATCGTTGAGGATGTACGAAAGGTCAATAATGGATACGTCACCACCGCCGTTTTGAAACGAACCGTCGTTGTTGTTGGTGAAAAAGTCGAACCCGGCGATCAGCAGCAGTCTCTTATCAAGCTGCCAGTCAATGATGGGGCTTACGTCGGCGGAAAACTGTGAGGGCGTACCCCGTTGGTTGGTGAAGGTTACGTTCGCGTCGCCCACGATGAGAAAATTGGTGCTGCCAGGTTCCATCTGCGAAATCTTCTGGCTTTGCTTGTTGATCTGATTGTACAGGTCCTCAATGCTTTGCTCGGTGGCCTTTTCGTCAACGCTTTCTTTAGAAGACTTGGCAGAGGCAATCTCTTTCTGCTGGGCGGCCATTTGCTTCTGCATGGCGGCCATCTGCTTTTGCATCTGCATCATCTGCTTTTGGAGTGTGGAATAATTCTGCTGCAACTGCTGGTAGCTCGGCGCTGATGCGTTGTCTGCGGCCAAAGCCGTGCCCGCCGCGGCCAGCATGGCGGCCGTCGCGAGTACCCGTGTGACGAGTGGTTTCATAGCGGTCTCCTTGTAAAAAGTTAAGCGGATAGCCTTATCCACAATATTCGCTGCCAAACCATTTTTTGGCGTTTTTCAAAATATCTGTTGCCCACGCAACCGGCGAACCCGGGCTTAATGCCCGGCCGGGTCAAAGTTCTTGTGCATGTAATTGATTACATTCCAACGCTGCGTTTTTGTCAAGCTTTGGCCAAACGCCGGCATCGGGCTGTGGCCGTTGGTAATTTTCCAGAATATGGCCCCTTCGCCCTGCTTCCATACGGCCGCGGCCGTAAGATTGGCCGGCGGCGGATTCAGGCACGATGCCGTCGGGCCATCGCCTTTGCCATTGGTGCCGTGACAGGCCTCGCAGTTGTCCGTGAAAATGGTATGCCCGGCGGCAATGGAGCTGGCACTTTCCGGAATGGGGTTCTTCTTGAATTTGGCAAACGGTGGAGCCGTCCACGACCCCAGCAAATCGGCCGACGGCTGCGCCTGCAGCGTCACGCTTGATGCCGCGGCCGCCTGGCCATTGGCTGCATGGCTGTAGCCAGCCATTAGCCCGCAGGCCAAGGCAGCCCCGACTACGCCGGCCAACGCAGATACGCTTAATACACCCCAACGAAGTCCGCGTGATTCCATCTCTTTCATCATGTTATTGCATCCTCAATTAAAAGCGCCACAAAAATAAATACCACTCACACAGCGCTCTGGCAAGCCGAGCCAGGCACCGCCTGTGAAAAACATCACAAGCCCGGTCGCAGCACGCTGCTGCAGCCGCTGTACACAAGAGATTATCGCCTTTGGCAAATAAAAACCAATCGGGCAATTACCAAAAGCGTACTAAAAATCGTCCGCTATTTGCTGTCGGTAACGCGCTCAATGATGCATAGGGGAATATCCTAACGCGGCCCTGCACTTGGCCAGCCGCAAACCATGGCGTTCACTGTGCCGGCGGCGGGAAGCAATGGCGTTGCCTGTGATGCGGGCGGATGTTGTCGCCCCGCGACGGCGTCTGTTAAGCAATGTCAACGGCGGTTAAGATATGCCAGCTGAGGCGAGACGCAGCCGCGGATTTAGATGCCGGCAACCGGCGACTCTGAGCCTGTGCGACGAGTCAGTACCGCCAACACGGAAAGGTTCATGGGACTTCGATCACTTTACAGGCAGCGAGAGAACTATGCGACGCGGCGCGAATGTCTGAATCTTTTGAAGAAGTACATCAGTTCGGTGCCTGATGGAACATAGAAATCGGGCGTACTAAGTTGAGAGGGGCCATCAGAACTCCGTGGTCGCGGCCTCAACGTCGGCCTCGGAGCTACGCTTATCGTTTGGATGCTGGATCAGTTGCGTCTCATAAAGCCGCCGATACAGTGGACAACTTGCGAATAGTTCTGGATGTGTGCCACAGCCGACAATCTGGCCGGCGTCCAAACACACCACAAGATTTGCCGACACCACTGTGCTAAAACGGTGTGCGATGATAAAAGTTGTACGGTTCCCCATAAATTCCTCGAGCGCAAGGGCAATTCTAGCCTCGCTGTGTGAATCCACCTGACTCATTGCTTCATCGAGAATTAGAATCGCCGGGTCACGCAAAATTGCCCTCGCCAAGGCGATGCGTTGTCGCTGTCCTCCAGAGAGCCGGGTGCCACCATGGCCGACCTGCGTCTGATACCCTTGAGGCAGATCGCGGACAAATTCATCGGTATAGCTCCGTCTCGCCGCTTCCATTACCTGCTCATGGCTGGCATACCGCGCGCCGTAGGCAATGTTGTTATATACCGTGTCGGAAAAAAGCACGGCCTCCTGCGTAACCAAGCCGATCTGCCGACGCAGGGATCCTACCGCCACGGTTGCGGTATCCACGCCATCAATACATATCCGGCCTTCGGTAGGTACGTAAAGTCGCGGCAGCAGCGAGATCAGGGTTGTCTTTCCCGACCCGTTGGCACCCACGACGGCGACCACCTGTCCGTGCTTAATTTTGAGATTTATATCACGCAGTGCCCACACATCGCGGCCGGGATATTTAAACGAAACGCCCTCGAATTCCACTGCCTGCTGATGCCGAAGGAGTTTCGGTAAATCGGGCGAGAGATTGTCCTCCTTGGGCAGGTCGAGGACTTCAAAACAGCGCTGTGCCGCCGCATTGGACATCTGCAGCTTGTTGTTGATGTCGTTGAGCTTTCGCAGCGGTTCAAAGATCGCTATCAAGCATGCCAACATGAGAAAAAATTCGTCCCGGCCGATGACATGGTGAAATGTAAGATCAGCCGCCCACATTAAGGGAATGCTTATCAAAATGATTGACATGGTCTCGAACAAGGGGCGGGACAGAGCGGTATAATGTTGAAGATGGCGGATTGATGTGAGCAGGTCGCGATTGGCTTTGGAAAAGCGGCGACGCTCGTAGCCGGCGCCTGAATAGGCTTTGACTACCCGCATGGAGTT
This sequence comes from Planctomycetota bacterium, assembly GCA_021780285.1. Classification (GTDB taxonomy): domain Bacteria; phylum Planctomycetota; class Phycisphaerae; order WQYP01; family WQYP01; genus JABEVB01. The sequence continues at coordinate 2,342 of JAJXZA010000190.1, read as the reverse complement.
GAATGCCTCATTGCTGATGCCGATCACGGCCGACCAGCCTTGCAATTGTACTCCCCCCATACCCATCATTTTCTTGCCATATTTTCGGATCACAAACCCCATTGCGGGAAACGTCACCAGCATCACCACAAACATTTGCCAGTTCACCGCTGCCGCCAAAATGGCGACCCCAAGGGATTTTGTAGGCTCCAAGATGGCCTTTCCGAGCACAGCGCCAAGCCCGCTGGCAACAAATTCGGAATCGAGGGTAACCCGACTGACGAGGTCGTGCGTGCCGTTGTTGGTGGTGTACGATAGGGGTAAATCCACAATGTGATTGAATAGCTTGCGCCGCAAATCAATGATGATTTTGTTGGCGACCATCGCGCTGATGAAGGTCTGAAGATAGCGGAATATACTGCCCACAATACACAAGCCAATGAATGCAACCACGACGCAGAAGAGGCTCCAGATCTGGCGATGCGGCAAAAGCCCCACTGCCGACGCCAATAGCCTGGTGCTCCACTTCAGCGGAGGGAGCGTTATGGAAACGGTTCGCGGCGCGGATGCATTATTGGCGGTGACGATCATCTTCGCGGTGTTGCCGGGGGCGGCGTTGGCCAAGAGAGACATCATGTGAATCCATGAATGTGCGATTCCCGAGGTCTTGCCGGTCGCCGCAACAATTCTCACCATGTGGATTTGCGAGCCAACCTGAATAGTACGCAGGGCGGGTTGGGCCGTCGCGCCTACCCCGAGAATGGTGATTGTGAGCCCCCCCCCGCGGACACTGGCCGTCAGGCCCATGGTCTTAATATGCAGTCGCTCTTGGGCCACCGTCTGGTTCCGCCAGCCATGCACACCTTCGGCTCCCATGAATATTTTCATCACCGGATACAGCGTGGCCACACCCGATGCGTATGACAAACTCACGCCGATAGCACACAGGAAGGAAAATAATATCTGGATTTTGTACGGCGATGCGCCCCGAATCAGTCGCCAGAATGGTTTCATTTACCTAACGCTCGAATAAACTCATAATACACTCAAGAGTATAGCGGACTCGGCGTTGATTTGCAAAAACGCCGCACGGCGAGCTTCGGCGATGAAACTCGAAATCGGAGGTAAATTGTAGTGGAGAATTTCGGTCACGGTTACAAAATAAAGCGGTTTTTTGGGCCGAAGTGAAAAAGTTGGGTTAACCACACCCGCGCAGTCGCCGCATGGTGTTGTATTTGACAGTCAGGACTACGCGCGATTAAGCTTCATGTAACCGTTCACGGGCCAAAGTGGCGAAATTAGGCAATAAATGAGGTTTCCTGACCGTATGCGACCGATTTGGGCGCATTTTTTACTCGGATGGCCGGCAACATCCGATTATTTACCTTTATTTCTATGGTTTTTACCCCGTGAACGGTTACAGCTTCATTTGATGTGCGAGGCCTTTTTTTTTGGCACCAGAAGTTTTGGCTGCGTACCCGTTGAGGGCAGCTGGAGGTCACTTGTGTTTGGCGCACTACGATGTACCCGATTGATCAATTGGGGGCGCGGTTGGTAAAACGAAATCGGGTAATCGTTGTGCTCGGCATGCATCGGAGCGGCACCAGCGTTGTCGCACGCGCGCTGAATTCCGTGGGTGTGTATTTGGGCGATCACCTGCTTTCGCCCGCCATGGATAACCCCAGCGGCTACTGGGAGGACACGCAAATTACGGCGGCCAACGATCGGTTGCTCCGTGAACATGGATTCCTCTGGGAGATGCCGGGGTTTGACTGCGCTGCGGTGATGGAGAGGGACGTGACAATGAGTATCCGTGACGAGATAGAGCGCGACTTAGCGCTGCGTTTTGGCGCGTCCCCGCTCTGGGGGTTTAAGGACCCGCGGGTTTGCATTTTGCTGCCCATCTGGCACGAAATCTTTCGGCGGCTTGATGTAGACGATAATTATGTATTGGTCGTGCGCAACCCGCGGAGCGTTGCCGAGTCGCTCCGGGCGCGGCAGGGAATGGATCAATGGCTAGCCTATGTGCTGTGGCTGGAGTACATGTTGTCCGCGGTGCGCGGTGTGATGGGAAAGCCGCGAGCCTTCGTCGCTTATGATCGGATGATGGATGATCCGGCGAAAGAACTGGATCGCCTGGCGGAAGCACTGGCGCTTCCGCCACCGGCCGTTGGTCAATCTGCGTGTAACTTCGGCGACTCATTCCTCGATGGCCGGTTGCGGCACACTCGCTATACCTCAGCATTGCACACCTGTAATATCTTGTTATTTTAACAAGAATTATCCAACGAGCAGTCATCGCATAAAAGCGACGACAGGCATATAGCTATGACGACTTTTCACCACGAAGCCGCGAAGTCGCG
>JAJXZA010000050.1 GCA_021780285.1 Planctomycetota bacterium | reverse complement strand
TATGGGCCGTCTACCTGGCTGGCGGCCTGCTCTCCCTGGGCGCTTTGGTAGGGTTTATTACGCTTTTTGGCATTACGCTGCGCAATTCCATTATGCTGCTCTCGCACTATCAGCATCTGGTGCAACACGAAAAGCAGCCTTGGAACGCTCAAACCGCCGCGATGGGCGCTGCCGATCGCCTGCCCGCAATTTTGATGACGGCGCTGGTCACCGCATTGGGCCTGCTGCCTCTGGCTTTGGGCAGCGGAGCGCCGGGGCGTGAAATTGAAGGGCCGCTGGCACAGGTCATCGTCGGCGGCCTTATAACCGCCACCGTGCTCAATCTGCTCGTTCTGCCCGCCCTGGCCCTGCGCTTCGGCCGCTTTACCGCCGCACGAGCCACCGCCTGAATACCAATGCGCATCAGACGGCCACGCCGAAATTAGCTGCGATTATCGTGGTCGTGCTTCGGCCTTTTCCAGGGCGGCGACGATCTTAAGAATTGTTTGAGGATTCGGCGTTACCCTGGCTCGCTCCACGCGATTAAGTGTTTCAACGCGAATTCCGGCTCGACGCGCCAGTGCCGCCTGCGTTAATTGAGCCGCCCAACGCCGCTTTATAAGGTCGCGTGCCAGGTCCGCACGCAACGCTTCCGCAGCCGGAAAATTGCCGCTCGCAAGTTTTTTGGGGGCAGGCGGCAGCGAAATATCGCCACGCACATTCATATGTCGCAGCGGAAGCTTCTTCAGCAGGTTGATGTACTGGCGACGGTCCAGAATGACAAATTCACGCTTTCCAATATTAAATGCCTGCAGCGTTGTCACCATAATTTATTCCTCATAAAAGCCATCGCGATGCCCAATCTTCTCTACCACGATAACTCCTTCACGCAGGTAAAACTGAACTCGGTAGTCGCCCGTTCTTATCCAATTAACGTCCCGCAAGACCGCCACGCAGCGGCTTGGCGCCGCTGACGGCGGGCCAGCGCGCTAGCCGCCCGACGATCGCCAGAACGCGGCCGCGTAGAGGCTCGCTCAGGCGGGCGGCCTGCGCCCTGGCCTCGGGCGTGATTTCAACAAAGACGGCCATGATTGGTAGCCTACCCCAACGGCCGATATGAGTCAATAATATTGACTCGTCCACCCCAGGGGTCACGATCGAAGCCCCGCGACCCCTTGATGTCAGGAGCCACAACAAACTTTGGCAAAGCCCGCTACATCGCTACGGCCAAAACGCCATTGCTCCCTTCCACAAACTACTGATTGCCGCTCGCGAGCATCCCACGAATTGACATGCAACCTCTATCGAGGGTAAAGTCTAGCGATACGTGTAAGGGTGATGGAGTTCACCTGAACCGTCTTAATCTTGATAGATTGGGACTGATGACTCCTGGCGGCCGGTCCGCTGGGAATGTGTTGGCAACCTCGGCGAAGCGTCCGGGGTTGTGTTGTTTTAGGGCTTAGCGGAACCCAAGCATGAAAAAATCGTTGTTCATGTGGCTGGCCATTGGTTCTTTCGGTTTTGTCGGCGCGCTGACCCGCTATGGCATCGGCCGGTTTTTTGGCCGTTACTCGGCGCTTTTTCCTTTTGGAACTTTTTTTATCAATATCACCGGATCATTCTTTTTAGGTTGGTTTATGACCTGGGCGCAGCCGCGGCTGAATATTCCAGACCCCATCCGCCTGGGCATTGCTGTGGGTTTTGTCGGCGCCTACACCACCTTTTCAACCTATATGTTTGAAACCGACCGGATGCTTGCCACAGGCGCGGCCCTGCGGGGTATGCTGTACCTGGCAGGCAGCGTGGTTGCCGGCCTGCTGGCGGTGCGACTGGGCATTATCCTTGGCAGCCGCATGAGTTAAAATGCCGGGTCTGCACATCAGGCGGAAACACATGATCAACGAAAATGTTCTGCTGCGACTTTACATGCGAAGCGCCGACCTGCAAAACTCTGCACCGGCATACGAACGCATCGTACAGCAATCCGCCCGCAACAAACTTGCCGGAGCAACCGTGCTGCGCGGCATCATGGGGTTTGGATCCCGTGGCCTGGTAAAATCATCTGATTACCGCCTGATCGGCGACAGCCCCGTGATTGTGGAACTGGTGGATTCTGGTGAAAAGCTTCTGCCGTTTTTGGCCGCGATTGCGGCAGCCATGCACCACGGCCTGGCCACGCTTGAACGGGCGGCTGTTCTTATGTATCGCCCGCGAAACTGGGCCGCCAGCCAGAAAACACAATTGCTCAGCGGCGTTAAGCCTCTTAGCACCTTGCCCGACACCCGAGGAGTACTGCCTATGCATACCGATTCAGTTGGCGTTCTACTGCGCATCTTCATAGGCGAGTCTGACACATATAACCACAAGCCGCTGCACGAAGCTATTGTCGCCAAAGCGCGCGAGTTGGGCCTTGCCGGCGCCACCGTGCTGCAGGGCTCCATGGGCTTTGGCGCCAACAGCGTAATGCACACCGATAAAATACTCGTGATGTCATCTGATCTGCCTATTGTAATTGAACTGGTAGACACCCGCGAACAAATTGAAAAGCTGCTGCCCGCGCTCGACGGCATGGTAGCCGAAGGCATGATCACCATGGAAGAAGTAAAAATCATCGCGTATCGCCATGACCCGGCAGACCAGGCACGCAAACAAAGCGGAGGTTGAACCATTGTCTTCAAATAATATCAAGGCCAACGAGACCAATACGCCAGAGTATACGCTCGGGCCGGCAACGCTTATTGTTGCGGATCTCAAGCGCTGCACCGACTTTTATCATCAAACGATTGGCCTGACCGTGCGCCAATCAGATGGCCAACATACCAGCCTGGGCACCGGGCTGCAGGAGTTTCTCGTGCTGCGGCACATGCCCCATGCGCCGCCGGCCGGCATTACCACAGGCCTGTACCATATCGCCTTTTTGCTGCCGGGCAGGCAGTACCTGGCGCGGCAACTTTTGCATTTTGAACGCACCGGCGTGCAACTCTCCGGAGCCGCTGATCACGATGTGAGCGAAGCCCTCTATCTCACCGACCCGGAAGGCAACGGCTTGGAAATCTATCGCGATCGCCCGCGCGATGAATGGCGATATCCGGGCGGCCACCTGCAAATGGGCACCAAGGCTCTCGATTGGCGAGATCTGCTCGCCGCCGCAGATTCGACCGAACCGTTCACCGGTATGCCTGCAGGCACCCGCCTGGGCCATATACACTTGCGCGTGAGCGACCTGGCGGCATCTGAGGCGTTTTACCGCAATGTGCTCGCGATGGATCTTACCGCCCGCTATGGCCATGACGCGGCATTCTTATCTTACAACGGCTACCATCATCACCTTGGCATCAACACCTGGGAGAGCCGCGGGGCGCCGCCAGCTCCGATCGGCGCACGCGGGCTGGATCACTTTTCATTGCGAATGGCGACGAGCGAAGCATGGAATCTCCTTCTTTCACGGGCCGCAGCCATGAATGTCGTAAAAAAGCCATCAAGCGAGGAGACGTGGTTACGCGATCCATCGGGCAATGCGATTCGAGTTCAGCGGCCGGCGTAAGGCGATGTTGACAATCTGCACCCGACTCATGCCGGCTTGCAGGACGCGCAAATACCGCCATTTTTCATTTGCTACGGCTGCAGGCGGCCAGTAAACTTGATGGGCAACGGGGTTAAGTCGCACGATTTGGATAACGCGTGAGTTGAACCGCAGACTAGCAGGTGATTGAGGTATTTTCATGGCGGATAGGCCTAAACAAAAGGACGGGCATGACGATGCACTCGCAGCGCTCCATGGCATGGGCGAGCCTGCCGCCGCCGACCCGGCCCCCACCAATGGCGAACCGCCCGAAAGCGCCACCGGTTTTGTTGCCATGCTCGCCAAACAACAACCCGCCGCCGGGGCCAATTCCGCCGAGCCTCCGGCGTCGGCAGCCAATGCCGCCGCGGCTTCCGCTCTGGAGTCTTCCTCGGCTCCAATTCCATCGCCCAATCGCCCGCGCCGCGAAATGGAAGAACTGCCTATGGCCAAAATTATTGACCCGGCCTCGCTGGCGGCTCCTACTCCATACGTTCGGCCAAAAAAGAAGCCCGCCCAGTCCGAAGCGTACAAACTGCTGGTGCCGCTGCTGGCGGTTATCGGCTTTATGCTGCTGCTGATCGGTTTTTGGGCGTTGGCGGCAGTTCTGGGTGTTCATGTACCGCTGGTGCCATCGCCCGACGATACCGGCTACAGGAGCGCCATGCACTTTGCCGACCTCATGCTGATCTGCCTGCCCATTTCGCTGGCAATGCTGGTTTTGGCGTTTGTGATGCTCACCCGTGCCAACAAATTTGCGGCAAAATAAAATGCGGCAGCACATGGCTTTACCGCTGGCTTGAGAGGCTGTTTGCCCACACCCCCAAAGTTAGCCGCATCCGGCGCGGCGTCTGCCATTGCTCTCACGGTTTGCTCCCAGTTGTTCAACCTGCCGCGCCATGATAAAACAACGTCATGAAAACACATGCAACAACATTCGGTAAAACTCCCGACGGTCGCAAAGTTGATATTTTTACGCTTTCGAACGGCGTCATTAGCGCCAAGGTAACCAGCTATGGCGCTGCGCTTACCGAACTGCACGCTCCCGACCGCGCCGGTAAAACGGCCGATGTGGTGCTGGGCTTTGCCGACCTTGCCGGCTACCTCGGCAAGCACCCCTACATGGGCGTTACCGTCGGCCGCGTAGCCAACCGCATCGGCAACGCCGAGTATCATTGGCAGGGCACAACCTACAAACTGTACGCAAATAACAATGGCAACACGCTGCATGGCGGCAAAGAGGGTTTTGATCGCCGGGTATGGGACGCCCAGATTGCTGATGATGCCGAAGGCCCTGCGGTCATTTTCACCTATGTAAGCCCCCACATGGAGGAAGGCTTTCCGGGAACTTTGCACACTCGCGTGACATATCGCATCACAAAAGACAACTCCTTGGCCATTGAGTTTTACGCCCGCACCGACGAGACCACTCCGGTGAACCTCACCAATCATTCCTACTTTAACCTTAAGGGGGCCGGGTCAGGTGATATTTTAGACCACAGCATTTTTATCAACAGCAGCCTCTACACCCCTGCGGATGACAAGCTCATTTGCACCGGCGAAATTCGTTCGGTGCATGGCACGCCGCTCGATTTCACCACGCCCCACCGCATTGGCGAACGCATCGCCCAGGTGCCCGGCGGCTATGACCATAATTTCGTACTCCGCACCGAGAAAACGCCACTTCGCCTCGCCGCCCGTCTTACCGAGCCAACCACCGGTCGCGTCATGGAGGTGCTAACCACCCAGCCGGGAATACAGCTTTATACCGGCAACTTTCTCGATGGCAGCGCCGTGGGAATTGGCGGCCCTTATGGCAAACACGCGGGCCTATGCCTCGAAACACAGCATTTACCCAACTCGGTACATCATCAGCATTTTCCGAATGTGATGCTGCACCCCGGCGAAGATTACCGCCATGCGGCGATTTATCGCCTATCCGTCGCAACCGCGTAGGGCATGCGAACACAAGACTTGACCTCCCAACAGCCATTCCCGGCACCCGTGCCGCTTTTTCTCGTCCTGTTGGTTTCATACAAAGCCGACAAGCCGGCTGCTGAATGATGGCGCCCGTCAACGGTGCGGGCGCAATAACCAGAACCTCCACACCGAGCGAGAAAATGGCGGCATTGCCAGCCCTTTTGCGCTGGCCCATTTGCCGCCGGCACATCAAAATATTATACTACATTCTTGTAAAGGAATATGTTCTTATGCTTGATCCTGCAAATACCGAACTTGTGGCACGTGTTGTAGAACGCTTGCGAGCCTTGGCTGATGCGAGCCGTGTGCGCATTTTAGCTCGCCTGCAGGCCGGGCCGGCCAACGTATCAACGCTGACGACCGCCCTGCACATGAACCAGGCTTCTGTCTCCAAGCACTTGGCGGTGCTGCGGCAGGCAGGGCTGGTGGCCGCCGACCGCATCGGCACGCACGCGGTCTATCGCATCGCCGACCCCGGCGTTATGGCATTGTGCGACCGGGTTTGCGAAGGTGTGCTGGATCATTTACACAAGCAGCAGCAAATGCTGGCAGCCGCCATGCCCGCACAAAACAGTGCCGCCTCCCGCCGCCGTACGCGCCCGGCACATGCCGACTGAAAAGCGTTCGCACCCAGCCTCAGCTCGCTGCCGTGCCAGCTGCGGGCGAAGCATTCACTCCGGGGCCTTGCAGCAATGGCGATTCCTCCAAGGTGGTTATCCATTGCTGCACGGTAGCGGCTTGGTCATTATGGCTCCGCGGCACTTCCCGCAGCACGGCAATTTCCGGCCGGGTGGCGTGGTAATACACCTGCTCCAAAATCCGACTGCTTATTTGCGCTGTAAAAACAGCGTGGTTTGGGCGGCTTTCGTAGTCGCGGCTGATAACGGTTGCAAATTTTTCGACAAACGTAGCCCCCTTTGCGTCGTTTAGGGCCAGCGTTATCACAACATCCAGCGTTTTACCCAATAGTTGCTGCAGCACCTTCTCGGCCAGCGGCATGACGCCCGTACCCTGTTTGGCGCTGATGGCCAATGCCTGTGGAAACCTGTGCCGCCAGAATGCCAGTTCTTCAGGCGCCGCGAGAGCGTCGGTCTTATTGAGCAGCAGCATGGCGGGCTGATCGCCGCAGCCGATGTCAGCCAACACGCGGACCACGCTTTGAAACTGCACCACAGCCTGCGGATGCGACACATCGAGCACCACCAGCAGCAAATCGGCATGGACAGCTTCTTCCAAAGTGGCCTTAAATGACGCAACCAGGTGGTGCGGCAAATCTCGGACAAATCCGACGGTATCTGAAAGCAGCGCTCCATGCGCCGCACCTAAACGCCACTGGCGCGTTTTGGTGTCGAGCGTAGCAAAAAGCTTATCTTCAACAAATGCACCCGCGCCGGTGAGGGTGTTAAACAAGGTACTCTTGCCGGCGTTGGTATACCCCACAAGGCTGACGGTAAAGTGCTGGCGTTTGCGGGTGGCCACTTCGCGTGTTTTGCGACCCTGCACATCGGCGATGCGGCGCTTAAACTCGCTGATGCGCTGGCGTACCAGGCGGCGGTCTATTTCAAGCTGCATTTCGCCGGGGCCGCGTGCTCCCACGCCGGCGCCCGCGCCGGCGCCGATACGCTCCAAGTGGCTCCACATGTGACGGAGCCTGGGATAGGTGTATTCCAATTGAGCCAGACCCACCTGTAACTGCGCCTCATGTGTGCGGGCTCGCGTGGCAAATATATCGAGAATAAGCTCGCTGCGATCAAGGATTTTGCAATCGCATATTTTCTCCAGATCGCGCAGCTGGTTAGGGGACATGTCGTTGTCAAAAATGACTACATCCGCGTTGTGCGCTTTTACCAGACGACCTATTTCCGCAGCTTTGCCGCTGCCTATGTAGGTTGCAGGGTCAACGCTGGTGCGCTGCTGCACAACAGAGTCCACCACCACCGCCCCGGCGGTTTTAGCCAGGCTGGCCAGTTCGCCCAATGGGTCTTGAGGATCGGCATTGGAATCGGGCAAAAGTACGCCCACCAGAATGGCCCGCTCGGCCTGTACTGAAAGCTGAACCCGTTTATCCTGTGCCAACGATTACAATTCCTGCACGGCCACACGTAAGCACAATCGTGCACAATCACTGCAACCAGCAAAAAGTGCCACATGCTTTATTGCTTACGAGTATACCCACATGCAGGGGCATATCCCAGCGGCGAGGCACTCCCCTGAGCCGGTTGCGTTGTCTTAAACCGCTTGACTGAAGCTGATTTTTGCAGAGGCGGTGAAAGGGGTTACCCGCAGATGTGAGGCATCAGGTCGTTTTATTACGTTTAAATAAGGGCGGGCTGCCGAT
>JAJXZA010000296.1 GCA_021780285.1 Planctomycetota bacterium | reverse complement strand
CCAACCATCGCCCCTAAAAACAAATTTAAAAACCCCTGCGTTACCCCGCCTTGAGGCATGGATGCCAAAATCCCCGATAGGGTAGGAACACCTTCTATCGGGATGCGGTGAACCCTCGTCGCGCAGCGCCCCGTAGCGAAAAACCTCTGCGTACATCTGCCTTGAGGCAGGGATGGCGAAATCCCGATGTGGCATGGTGCAAGCTATCGGGATTGCCCTGCGAATCGAGGTTCCGATTTTCACCGCGAAGCAGCGAAGACGCGAAGTTGTTGTTGGATTGAACGCCGCGACATTGGGTGGCGCGCAGAGCCGCCGAGGCCGCAGAGTTTCGGCTGAATTGCGCAGAAATTACCTGACGCTGTTTGCGCTTGGTTCTGAAGTTTTTAGATGCCGCAACCATCAACTCGCCTCAAATACGATGGCACATTTTACCCGCTTCAAGCTCCCACCGACAACGGAAAACCCGCAACTCTCGACCAGAATGCGCCAACCGCGCGATTATCGCTTACTGTAAGGTTTAACAGTTCTACAGTTGGCTAGGCCGGTAAAACCTATCTTAGCCCGGAAACAGCCACAATCTGCGGATGGGCGAGATCGGGGGCGTGGAAATAAAGGACGGCAACATGCCGTCCGCCGATTGAAAAATCCTGTAGGGAGTACCCATTACGCCGACCAAACATAATCCCAATCCCGTTCCCTCGCCGCGCAAGCCAAATATCGTAAGGGCGCGTTTTGGCAATACACGGATAGCCATCGAAATTGCCCACGAAATGTTGAAGAAAGGCGTCAGCGCCGCCCGGGTCAGCCCGCTCGGCTCGCTCGTAGAGTGCCTGCATCTCGTTACAAAGCCGTTTGTGGAACGCGCTACGCGTGAGCAGACGGTACCGCCCGGCGGAATAGGCTAAGGGGATTGGAGAGAGCCAAGACATCCAAAGTATTACCATTACCGCGAGCACGACCCCAAGCCATTCGCGCCTAATCGCAGCCCAGATGGCTATACAAAGCGCAGCGAGAATCGACACAAACAATGTCGGTATCCAGAGCTCGAACGCGAGGCTCGCTGTCCCGTGGCGGGGATCGGAGAAAAGCCACGGTGTACTGAAGAGCCGGTAACACTCTACGGATTGAAAATGGCTCGCTCCGCCACAAAGGAGGAAAAGGCACAGGGCGGACCAAGCAGCTAGCTGCGGGCGGCGCGGCCCGACCTGGCGACCAGCACCCACTGCCGCAGCGGATAATTCTGCCATGGTATACTCCCATTCAGATGGTCCGAGTGTTGCCGTCAGGAGACCGTAAGGGTAAGCCCCATCCCAGTGCCAAGCCGCGCAGTAAGTACGGTATGCATGTACTTTGTTTGGAAGTGGCCGGCAAGGGCCGTGGGTCGAGGCAAGTACATATCATTTTCGTACCCTGCTTCCGCCCAAACCTCTTTCAGGGCGATGTGCAGCTTCTCTACCTGAACCGGGGTGCCCAGCAACTTCAAGCCCGTTTCTGAGGCAACCGTCCCGACCCGGTATTCCAAGATCACCTTCTCCATTGTCAGGACGTCCGCGCTCTCAACCGGGGTCATCAACATCGGGGGCAATATCTGTCCAGGGTTAAACTCCGAGGGTACCAATTGTTCGGCCCAGGCGCTGACCATCCTAGTGTACTGTCCCTAACGGACGTTTACAGTTGCTGGCCGTCATGGTTCGCGGAGCACACGGCGTCGATAGCCCGCTTGGGCCAGAATATTTGAAAAAACTGTGAAGTGCATATCGTAAATCTTCCTCTGGGACACTACACTAGGTCAAAACTTTGCCGGGTGCGTGCGCCTGACTCTTAACGAACCGGCCGGCACACAAATTACCCTTCGCATGGCGGAAATTCTGGCGCCCGGCGGCACTGAAATTGACCCCTCGACGACCGGAGTTTACGCCACCGGCGTCATCCAGACCGAGATTTACGTTTGTAAAGGCGGAGGCGAGCAATGGCGTCCACGATTTACCTATCATGGCTTTCGATTTGTTGAAGTCACCGGATTAAAGCGCAAGCCCGCGGTGAGCTTTATGCAAGGCATACAGCTACGCACGGCTGCTGAAAAACGAGGTGATTTTGTATGTTCCGATCCGCTGCTTAACCGCATCTATCGCACCTCGCTTTGGACGCTGGCAAGCAATATGCACAGCATTACCGAAGATTGCCCGCAGCGCGAAAAGTGCGCCTGGATGGGAGATATGGAAATTTACGGGCAGGCCGCAATCTATAATTACCATCTGGTGCCTCTTTTTAACAAGCTCGCCGACGATATGGACACCACGCTGGGGCGCGGCGGAATTACGCCCTGGCACAAACCCGCATCGCCAGGTTTACCCTGCAATATTGCCGCCGGTCGCCGATTGTGCGATCAGGCCAATCCTGATTGGGGTGCGGCATTGGTGGCGCTGCCATGGTTTATCTACCTGTACTATGGGGATGCCTCCACGCTCGGCCGGCAATATCCGCATATGAAGCGCTGGGTGCGTTATGTCGCTTCGGCCGAGGTAAGCAAAAACGGAATCGTACAATATGGCTTTGGCGATTGGTGCCCCCCCGGCATCGGCGGCGCCAACCCCAAATGTCCGGTACCCTTAACCTCCACTGCTTTGCAATATGCCAGCCTTACCATCATGACTAAAACCGCCGCGATGCTCGGCCACAGCGACGACGAAAAATGGTTTAGGCGGCAGGCAGCCATCGTTAAAGCAGCTTTTCACAAAACCTTCTATCAACCACACACGAACGGATATGGTTCGCAAACCGCCAATGCCGTAGCCCTGCGATTTGGTCTGGCGCCAGACAAGCACAAATCAGCCGTGGCCGCCGCCCTGGCTGATGAAATTAAGGCCCAGCACAACCATGCGGATACCGGTATTTTGGGTTCCCGGCCTCTTTATACACTGCTCAACGACCACGGCTACGATGAGCTGACTTATCGCATGATGAAGAAGATAGATTATCCGAGTTACGGCTACATGCTTTCCCGTGGCGATACCACCTGGCCGGAAGTGCAATACAATACACCGTTGAATCAGCCGCAGATTAACTGTTCATACAACCACGGAATGCAGAGCGGTTTCGCGGCATGGTTCCACGAAAGCATTGCCGGCATCCGCCCGCTCGAAGCCTCCCCGGGATTCAAACAAATAGTGATGCGGCCCCACAATTTTCGGCAATTAACGTCGGTTTCCGCTTATCACCAGTCCATGTATGGAACAATCAAAAGCGAGTGGCGTAGAAAGGGCTCGCATTTCCACTGGAATATAGCCCTGCCGCCGAACACAACAGCGCAGGTAGCAATTCCTGCACGCGACTTGAACCTGGTGCGCGAAGGAGCAAAGGCCATTGATGCCAAACATCCTCATATCCGCTTTCTCAAGTGGGAGGGCGACCATGCGATTTTTGCGGTGGCTTCAGGAGCTTATAAATTCTCCTCGGTTCTCTCCGATATTTAGCGTGCATACAATAGGATGGAGCAACCGTTGATGGAGGTGCCGCTTGACTGCGGTTTTCGCCACAGCGGTATAACTTGAAGCGGCGGCACATTTGCGGTGCAGGCGTCCAGCCCGGCAACCCCTCCTTCGTGAACGGTTAGCCCGGCTGAATCCGGCAAGCCAACTCGTCCTGCGCAGCTGTAATGCAATTCCCCCAAAGGCAATTCGCCCTATACCACACAGCCAATACTTTTTTAGATTCACGGATGCTCGGGCAAAGTAATTCTGGTATTTTTTTGGAGCCATGTTTTTGTCATCTTGGCTTTTATGCAGGTTGCCGCCGTCAAAGATCAACGTTGCCACCATGAGAGCTGCCACACGGCACGTAATAATTACGAGCGTTTTTTTACTCTGGACAGTCCTGATTAAAAGTTGGCGATCTGATAAGCGGTTACTCAAAACCTCCAGTGGCATAGGTGTTAACTTAAGCGAACAGCGAACTTGATCGGTGAATTCACCATGACAAACCTGGGTAATCCAGGGATAGTGCGGGAAGGCGTTTGTCTTAGATCCGCTGGTTCCGGCAATTTTCTATTTTAAGTTAACGCGTATGCTTCCCCCGTGGAGAGCCGGCTCGCGATTATCAATCCATTAAGAACTGGATTGCCAAGATGGCGATGGTCAAAGGCCTGAAGGTCATCAGCCTCTTAAATTGTCAGACGCATCCACTTGACAGAAAAACATCAGATTCGAGGATGCAATGCATGAACTCACAACGCAACCATTTTCATGGTGATTGGCAGTACATAATAGCCCTCAATCTTTACGCCATACTTGCTACCTTTATCTATTGCCGCCACCATACCAGCAGCGTTCATTCCGTGGCGATCTTTTCAGTGCCAGAGCCAATCGGCCGGAATCCGCTGCCGCGAAATATTTGGCCCCGACACATCCAAATGGGGAGCAACACCCGGCCAAATGTAAGGTGCGAGACCTTTACGGTTGAGTAGCTTGGCCGAGTCGCGGCGGTAGTCTACATACACAATTTTAAATGGATGCAGCCCCTTGGCCAGGGCAACGCTCCAAGTTCCGAAAGCGTGTACGCGTTCAGAGGCGTTCCACCGCGTCATGCCATTTGGCTCGGCCCGATCTGGCCCTACAAAAAGTTCCAGGCGATAACCGGGGTCTGTGCTTGGGGTGTAATACGCCTTGGGCGCGTAAAACGTGTACATGCCGGAGGCGGGCACATTTAAATAGCCGTGATACACCAGCGCATAATACTTTTGGCGGGGAGCCAACGCGGTGCCAACCGGGGGGTTATCCGCGGGAATGAAGGCCATATCCCAGAGCTTACTGACCACACCGGTTTTTTGTGGTGTTAAGTTGCGAAGATTCAGCCATAACTGTTGATAGTTTGCCTGATAGTACTGACAATCCGCACCCGGTTTGGAGCGATGGATGGTCCACGCCGGTAATGCGGCAACTTCCGACACCCGGTGAAACAATGCCTGAATCACAGGCGTGGCTTCAGTGCCACTGGTCTGGTAGGGGTTATGCGTTACGCCAGGACGGTAAGCGCGTGCCTGCACCAGGGCGGTATGGGTAAGGGTAAACGGCGCGGTATACAGCATGGAGTGCGGCGTGGGCGTTGTGCCATCGGTTGTGTAGCGAATTTGCACACCCGGGGTTGGCGTACTCAACGAAACCTTCAAGCTGTGCTCAAAGGCATTGACGTTTGGACTGATTTGCACCGGCTCAATTGGGCGGTAGATGGGCTTTACGGCCGCAAGCAAGCCATCGCGTAAGTCAAAAGCAAAATTGCTTCGGCCGGGATTGACGGCCTTGCCGTTGATGGTCAGTGTGCGGCAATTCAATGCCATGCCTTGATCGCCCGCCAAAAGCAAGGCTTGTCCGGTCAATTGAACGGCACCATAAGTAAGCGTGTCACCGGGCTTTGGCGACGACAAATACACTACGACCTTGCCATCGGGCAACACAGCCTTAAAGCCTACCCCAGCGGCGCCGCTGGTAATTTGCTTAATGCTCTTGAACCGTCCGGCTTTGCCAGCGCCTGGCTTGGCAGGCAGGATGGCCGTGACAATCTGCTGATTGCCATCGCCTTTCCACTTGACCGCAATGTGCTCCCAACCGTTGGCACCTAATCGAACAATGTTTTTGTAATGGAAGAGCGGCATTTTACGAATGCGCGACGAGTACGAAATGTCCGCATGCGTAAACTGATACAAAGCCACATTGGCCATGGCTACCTGTTGCCACTTGGGCGCCTTCCAGCCTTGGGGTTCAGGCTGGTGTTGCAGCGGCGTCATACCTTGGTGGGTCGTGATAGACCGCCGTGCCATGTTGATGTGAATGTTTTGCGGCTCAAAGGCCGGCATTCCACCCGGCGTTACAGGCAGCCGCCAAATTTGCGTGTAGGTATGGGCGGCTTTGGTTAAAAGGCGGTCGGTAAGAATCCATAATTGTTCCGGCCGCACTTGCATTACAAGCCGCTGATAGGTAATACCACCAAAAGTCTGCGAGCGGGTAAGCGTGCCTTGCATGCTTTGGTCCGGGCCGTAGGGGCCGGCAACGGTGCGCGGGTGGTGCAAACTGCCCCATCGCCCGCTGTACACACCCTCAGCCAAATTAAATTCTTTCGAGGCATACCAGCGCCATGGCGCGGGCTTGTACCAGGCAACCACCTCAAAAACCTTATGGCCCGATGGCGAAGGCACCTTATAGACGCCCGCATGAAAGAACTGGTTCATGCCATCAACCGTGATGGGCGATGTCGGGTACATATAATGCCCGGTAGTGTTGTTAACGAGCAGGTCTTGGCCATACGCGTTGAGGCCAAAACTATTGTTATCGCTGCGGCTTCGATAGCCGCCATAGGCTCCTGGATGCGGCGAGCAGAAGAGCGCTCCGTAGCCGCTGGTGGGCTTCCAGCCATCGCGCATGATGGCCAGCCCGCAATATGGGAACCATTCACTGGTATAAGGCGGCACAATGCCGGAGGTTGGATTGTAAATTGCCTGCATAATGGCAAAATTGACCGGGTTTTGATACGCCTGCGGAGAGTATAAATACGACGGTGGCATGGCACTGCGTTTGTCGCCACGAAAAGTAATAGGCCACTGCCCCTGCGATGTTTGCAGATGAATCAAGAAGGTGACTTTGCGGCGCATCAGCCGCTGCACAAGTCTCTGAAAATAGATATTGCTAACAACCCGGCGCTGCCACAGCGCCTGCTGCCATCCCGGCATATTCATAGAGTGCGTTTGCATCAGCCGGTTGGCCCACCATATGTGATCATAGTCTGATTGATCGTACCAAGGGTCCTGCTGTGTTTCAGAGCCATCGCGCAGTTCTTCGGTGGATGCAACGCTTTCGATGGAGCGGCGAATGATTTCACGGAACAAACCATGAGAAGCCGCAAACTCGTCAAACACTATGGGATTAATCACACCGGTTGCCGAAGCTGGAGTCCAGTTATGCGTGTTGGATCGAATATAGGTGATGGTCGGCAGAATAAGCTGCGTGTACATTTTGGCCAGCACTCCGGCGAATAAGTGCGGCGGAATGTCGGTTTGAATCTCGGGGTCACAACTGCCGACGGCTTGAAGCAACCGCATGAAGCGAATGGCACTGCTGCCGCAGGCTGCGTTAATACCGTCCGGCACCAACAGCGGGTTTAGCTGTTTAAAATAGCTGCAATGGTTGAGCCAATCGCGCAGGTAATCTGCCCAGGCGGTTACATATTTGCGATCGCGCGTGATAAGGTAGGCCTGAACCAGCGGATCAAATGCGGCCAGCGTGGTGAGTTGAACGTTTGGCTGGACCTGACCGTGATACTCTCGAAGTTGCGCTAAGGTCAACTGGCCCGGGACCTTTTGCCCCGCAGGAAAGGGATAGTTCCAGTTCACTGTTCCCGGTGGCCCAATGTTTACAACGGTACCGAATAAATTCACCTTGCCCTGCAAAATATCATCTGCGGCGGCAATAATAGCGCTCCTTGGCGCATTGGGATCAAATATGGAGGCTACGACCCAAAACGGCGGCGTACCCCATTCGGCCGATGGATTTGCCAAAGCTGATGGAAGCCCATATTTTTCAGGTGTGCTGAACTTCTGTAAGTAGTAGCTGTAAAACTGCGCCAGCGCCTTACGATAATGGCCAGCCTTATACAACTTGGCCACCTTCATGTATGCGGGCCGCCAAAAAAGACCATCGCGCCGAAGCTGAACGGGATTCATTACCAGCATTTGCAAAAAATGTTCAGCAAATGCTGCATGGGCACCATTGGATGGCGGCGCGGCGCTGCTGCCGACAACCGACGGCGTGACATCCTTGCCGTACAGGCCTTGCAACCTCGTTAAACCGACGGCTGCACAAACAAATACCATCCCGATTGCC
>JAJXZA010000269.1 GCA_021780285.1 Planctomycetota bacterium | reverse complement strand
CACCGCGTTGGATGTAACGATTCAGGCGCAGATATTGGAACTGCTGCAAGAACTCAAAGAAAGCACCGGCATGGCGATTGTGCTTATTACCCACGACTTGGGCATTGTTGCGGAAAACGCGGATACTGTGGCCATCATGTACGCCGGCAGAATTGTTGAATTTGCGGATGTTTACGAAATCTTTGGCAACCCACTACACCCCTATACGCAGGGACTGTTGAGCTGCGTACCGCGGTTGGGTCATGAGCACGAGCGGCTTGTTACCATACCCGGCAATGTGCCAGAGCCGCATACATGGAGCAATGGCTGCCGCTTTATGGATCGCTGCACCGTATGCAGCGAAAGCGAGAAGGCCTTATGCAATGCCGCTCTACCGGAGTTACGGAAGGTTGCAGCGAATCATTGGGTGGCGAGCCATCATGCTGTAGGCTATGCCGCAGCAAGCACATCGCCGCCGGTCAGCAATTTTCGTCGGAAGGTTGCCGTGCCGGACCAGACAGTATAGGCAATTGCAAGGATTATTATGATTACAAGTCAACAGGGCTGCAGTGCCGCGGGCACATTTCCGAGCCAGCAAAATGCCGAACCATTGCTGAGTGTCAATCATTTGAGCGTGCATTTTCCGATTGGCAGGACTCTTTTTGGATATCCAACGGGCGTTGTCAGAGCGGTGGAGGATATATCGCTCTATGTCAACGGCGGGGAGACCCTGGGGCTTGTTGGAGAGTCGGGCTGCGGCAAAACCACCACAGGCCGATCTATCTTGCGTCTGTTGCCGGAAGGCTCTGCCAAGATCAGTGGAAAGGTCAGCTTCAAGGGCGTTGACATGTATCACATGTCGCAGAGCCAACTTCGGCCACTGCGGCGTCATATCCAAATTATTTTTCAGGACCCGGCCGGATCGCTTAATCCGCGGATGAATATTGGCGATATGATCGCCGAACCGGTGGTGGTACACGGCATTGCCGATAAACGGCAAGCTCCGAATGTGGTCGGCAAACTTTTGGAGCGAGTCGGACTTCCTGCTGCGGCGGCGGGGCGGTACCCACACGAGTTTTCAGGAGGACAGAGGCAGCGCATCGGTATTGCGAGGGCACTGGCGCTTAAGCCAGACCTTATAGTATACGATGAGCCGGTATCTGCCTTGGATGTTTCCATTCAGGCTCAAATACTGAACCTTTTGGAGGACCTGCAGGCAGAACTGGGATTGGCGTACTTATTTATTGCCCACAACTTGGCTGTTGTTGAGCACTTTTCAGACCGGATTGCGGTCATGTACCTTGGGCGCATTGTAGAAACAGCGCCCTCAAAGGAGCTATGTCGAAATCCACGACATCCCTATACCCAGGCCTTGCTTTCCGCCGTGCCCAAACCCGAACCACGCAAGCTTGATAGCCGCATTGTTCTGGCAGGCGAGGTTCCAAGTCCGGCCAAACCGCCCAGCGGTTGTGCATTTCATCCACGATGCCCGTTGGCCACAGAGCGATGCAAAGTGCAGATGCCTCCACTGGAGGCAAAGCAGGGGAACTCAGGGCATTTGGCCGCGTGTTGGGAAACCAAATAAATAGCTGTGGCACTTATGGTCGCGTGGGTTGGGGGAATAGTGCAAGGTCTCGCTAAGAAGCTGCTTCCTCGGTAGACCATGTCTGGGCAATGCGCAAAAACAGTTCCTGATTCGCCTCGGTAAACTCCTGCTCACGCCGGGCCATTACAATTTTTGCAATTTGCAGTGCTTTGTTGAGGTCAATTTTTCCAACGCCGCGATCGGTAACCCAGGCAAAACTAGGCACATATTTGGGCGGCCGCGAAACGAGAATGTGACTGGAAAATCCGATAACGGTGCCCGTGCTCAGGTATACGCCCACCGCAAGTTTGGCATGGTCACCAATGACGGACCCGAGGAACTGCATATCCGTAGAGATATCGGCGCCCTTCACCGTCATTCGCACCGATCCATAAGTGTTTTTCAAATTACTCGTGGTCACACCCGCCCCCAGGTTGACCCATTCACCAACAACGCTGTGCCCCACAAAACCATAATGTTGCTTGTTGGAGTTGGCGAAAAAAATGGACGAGACCACCTCTCCGCCAATGCGGCAACTGCGGCCAATGGAGGTATCGCCTCGGATATCGGCGCCGGTGCGAATGACGCAGTCGCGACCGATGAACACTGGTCCGGTTACCACTGCATTAGGTCCGATTTGAGTACCGGATTCAATCATAATCGGGCCTTTGCGAGCGTCGAGAACCGCACCGGGGTCCATGGTCACATCGCGGGCGATGTTCATGTTGTCCGGGTTGAGCAGATGGGTTCCTGGCAGCGGCTGGCTATCGAGAGCCCGGCCGCGCCGGGCAAAATCATCCAGCAGCGCCTGGTGCTGTAATTTAAGAAGGTCCCAGGGATACTCCACCAGATTTGCCTCAATACCTTCCAGGCCCACATGCGGCAGCATGTCGTTTAAGGCTTTGGATCCGACCAGACGGCGCAAGTCAAGTTTAGCCATGTTGTCGGCGGAGAGATGCATCCAGACTACCTGATTATTGACCATGGCGGCGCTGTCGAGTTTTGGCTCGGCGAAGGGCGCATCCATCAGCCAGCGACCGTTGATGAAAATAGCGCTCTTGGCTTTGTTGATTTTAGGGTTGATGGGGAGTTTGAAGGTCTGTCGTAACTTATTGACCATACGATCGCGAACCAGCAATCCGGAAATCGGCTGGTGAATAAAATACATCATTCGGTCCAGCAGGGTATAAGCGCCGCACCTTAACAAAAACGCCGGACGCGAATAGGTAAGCGGGTAAAGCTGGTCGAGTTGTCCATCTTCAATAATGTATATGGGGGTCATACGCGGTCCTCTGTGCTGCAAGACAATCGGCGAGAAGGCAACTGGATTAGCAAGTAGGTGTAGCCGATTCTGCCGGAGAGACCTTTCGCGGGAAAAAAGGGCGGGGCGGCGCGATCAAAACTGCACGGAGTCCGCACCACGCATGGCGATGCGTGCCCCACACATACTCCGCGCAGGGCAGATCCGACGCCGCCCCCTGCCGGAGTTATTATCGGAATGTCCTGCGCATAATCATTAAAAAACCTCCACCGTTATGCCGTGAGGCGGTAAAGTTCGAACCCTTATTACAAGGGCGGACCATCTGTGCGCCAGTTCCGAACTTCCACAACTGCGGATAAATCCGCCAGGCTTGTTCTTGCGCCGCCGCATCAGGGTCCTGTGCAATGTTCATCGGTCCGAAGCAGTAAAGCCGCGCTAACTCGAACATGGCAGAGGTAGAACCTATTTACACCACCAGCAGATGGAATGCAACTGCAACTGACCGTGCCAAGTTGCCTGCGCTAATCAGGCGTCGCGCCCAGGTGCCGCTGGATCGCTATTGAGGCTAAGTCATTTCAATGGTATGAGAATGGTCAAAATGAGCTATGATGCTGGCTTCATTTTGATGTGAAATTGCCATTGCTGGTAAAAGATGGTTTCACGATGTTATGGATGCACGCGATTGAGAAGATCATCGAGCACATTCTCGGCTGTAACACTGTCATTTTGTGCGTCAAAATTAAGCAGAAGCCTATGTCGCAGCGCTGGCCAGACAACTTCCGCGATATCTTCAAAAGCAACATTGGTACGGCCGTTAATTAGAGCCACAGCCTTGGCGGCGAGTAAAATGCTTTGTCCGCCGCGCGGGCTTGAGCCGTAGCGAACATACTGCTTCACAAGGTGCGGTGCGGTTGGCGACTGCGGATGACTGGCCAATATCAAGCGAGCAATGTATGCATGCACGGCCTCGGACGCCGGCACTGCTCGCACAAGTCGTTTCATTCGGTCAATGGTATCGCCGTTGAGCAGTGTTAAAGTGGCTGGTGTGGCGCTACCAGTGGTGCGTTTGAGTATTTCGGCCAGATCGCCGAGCGCCGGCAGTTCAAGGGCTATCTTCATGGCAAAGCGATCGAGTTGTGCTTCTGGAAGTGGATAGGTTCCCTCCATTTCAAGCGGATTTTGAGTGGCGAGCACAAAAAATGGATCAGTCATCGCGTGGGTGGTTTTATTGACTGTGACCGAATGTTCAGCCATGGCTTCAAGCAATGCCGATTGGGTTTTTGGGGTTGCACGATTGATTTCATCCGCGAGGATCAGGTTTCCGAAGATAGGTCCGGGCTGAAAAGTAAGCGACCGGTTGCCACCGGCGTCGGAAACGAGAATTGATGTGCCGATGATATCCGCAGGCATCAGATCGGGCGTAAACTGTATTCGTGAGAACTTCAGGTCGAGAATTTGGCCAAGTGTTTTGACCAGCAGCGTTTTACCCAAGCCAGGAACGCCTTCGAGTAGAGCGTGTCCGCCGGTCAGCAGACATAACAGTGTTTGACGCACGACGACGGTATGGCCCACGATCACTTTGGTCAACTCGCGCTCGATGGTGGAAACCTGCTGGGTAAAATCGGCAACGCTTGCAGCGATGTCCGGAGTTGAATCTGGGCGGGGTTGTAACATCATAAAAACGGCAGCACCTCGTATACGTGGGGGTTATTATTGGCGGCGACTGGGCGAATTACAAATGAGCCATGGGTTATTCCGGGTGCAGGCTTGCGGCAGCATACGCTTTATCCGAGCGAGAACCGACGGTGGAACGCTTCAGAATCGAAAGCGATTGATATTGACATCGCCAAAAATAAGGGGGTACAGGCGGTGCAATAAACCGGTAGCCCGGCCCGTTAAGGGCTATGCCATGCCGCAAGTGTTGGCACCCTGTCCTGCCGTTTTGGCGGGTTCAAACGCATGGATGGACATCGTGGCCTAGACCGGATATGTTTTGGTTTTTACAGCCGGACCCTTTTAACACATTCTCGGCGTGTTGGGGAATGCTATCCCAGTTGTTAATCAGCCGCGCGACAAAGGAGTTGCTCTATGATTCGCAAGGTTTTACTTACCGGTCTGATGTTGCTTGGCTCCATGCCATTGGCGAGCTGTGCAATGGAGGCCCCTCGCAATTTTACAAATTTTTCTTCTCCCAACGGATCGGGCATGAGTGGAGTAGCTTTAAATAACGGCAACGCAATAGAGATTACCAAGGGGGGACCAAGCCAATCGGCAAGTATCTTCACGTCATCGCCGGTTGATATTCGCGCATTTAAGGCGGCCTTTACTTATCAAATGAGCAATCCGGGCAAAGGCGGTCCGGCCGATGGGATCGCGTTTGTGTTACAACGCGACCCTCGCGGCACTAAAGCCCTCGGCCAGGATGGTGCTTCACTGGGGTACGGCGGCAAGGGAGCCATCAAGCACAGCGCGGCATTTGAGCTAAACGTAATGGCAAGCAATACGGTGGGCTTTGCGGCCCATTCGGATGGGGCGACTGGTTTCTATATACCGACCGCCCCGGTAAACCTGGCAAGCGGCGATCCCATTCGCGTCAAGTTGCATTTTGATGGTGCGTACTTGCATGTGCAACTCCGAGATGAAAAGACCGGAAAACGATTTGCAATGAAGCAGGTTTGGAACCCGGTGGCCAGCGTCGGTGCTGGCACTGCGCTAATTGGCTTTACGGGCGGCAGCGGCAGCGAGTATGCCCGGCAGGTGGTGAGTGAATTTTCTTACAAGCCTGTGAAGCCGGTTGCTTTAGGCCACATCAGGCGGATGGCGCTGGTGAATCCATTTATCGGCACCATAAACGCCGGCGAAATGTTCCCGGGAGCCGCGGCGCCGTTCGGTATGGTTCAGTTGTCGCCTGACACACGCGATGGTTCGATGGGGTACTATTGGCGCGATCCCGAAATAGATGGCTTTTCGATGCTGCATATGTCAGGGGTGGGGTGCGCCGATGGCGGCGACGTATTCTTTACCGGAACAACCGGTCCGGTGGAAATTGCTCCGAACGACTACCATTCGCCCTACAGTCATGGTGATGAGTCGGCTCATCCGGGCTTTTACCAAGTGCGTTTGTTAAAACCCAATATCAACGTGGAACTTACCGCAACGGCTCACGCAGGTCTGGCCAAGTTCAGCTTTCCGGCGGGGCAGCAAGCCAATATCCTGATACCCATTAGCCATACACTTACCAACACGCATCAAGCCCAGATTCAAATTGTCAGTGACCGAGAAATAGAAGGAATGGTGAAAAGCCAGACTTTTTGTGGGGCTAATCATTTTTACCCGGTCTATTTTGTCATGCGGTTCAGCCGCCGGTTTAAGAGTTTTGGCACGTGGTCCGGCAGCAAAGTAGCCGCTAATTCCAAGTTCGCCAAACAGAGTAACTGGCATCAGCCGCCGATAGGGGCCTATGTCAGTTGGCCCGCCGGCCAAGCTCGCACCGTGACGGCGCGCATAGGCATATCGTTTGTAGATTTGGCCGGAGCAAGAAGCAACCTTGCAAGCGAGGTTGGCGGCCGAGATTTTGCACAGGTGCTCCATTCAACAAGCCACCAATGGAAAAATGTATTGAATCGCATAACTGTTTCCGGTGGCACGCTGCGGGATCGCATTAAATTCTACACCGCGCTATACCATGCAGCCCTCATGCCCAGCGTATTTTCTGATGTGGATGGGCGGTATATCGGCTTTGATCAGCGCATCCACAGGCTTAGAGTCGGGGATGTGCAATATGCTAATTACTCCGGCTGGGACATTTACCGTACCGAAGCACCTTTACTATGCCTTTTATTCCCGCAGAGAATGGCTCAAATGTGCCAATCGTTGGTGCGTGATTACCGCCAGGGTGGTTGGATGCCGCGATGGCCGCATTACAATTTCTACACGAACGTGATGTGCGGCAGTCCGCTGACCAGCGTAATATGCACGGCCTACCGCGATGGCATCCGCAATTTTGATATTCAAACGGCCTATCAGGCCATGCTTAAGGATGCCACACAGGCGCCGCCTCGCGGCAAGCCATACGCCGGCGAGTCAAACATCGGCTATATCAACAAGCTGCACTACGACCCGCAGGACAAAGAGGGTTACGGGTCGGTATCGCAAACCGAAGAAGACTGCTACGCCTATTCGGCGCTGGCTGGGCTGGCTCAGGAGCTTGGCAAAGATGCCGATGCCCAAATGCTTCGAAAACGGGCAATGTATTACCGTAATCTCTTTGATCCCAACACGCACTGGATGCGTCCGCGCAATGTGAATGGATCATGGGCGGCGCCGTTTACGCCTTCGCAAAGCTCTGGTTACGTCGAAGGAACTGGTTGGCAATATCAGTGGTTGGTGCCGCACGATGTTACCGGGCTGGTTAATCTCATGGGGCGGCAGTTGTTTAATCAGCGGTTGGACCTGTTCTTCCATGTGATAAACCAATGGAACGACACAAACTACAACCCCTATAACGAGCCGGATCTGCAGGCCCCATTCCTTTACAACTGGTCGGGCAAGCCTTGGAAGACGCAATCACTCGTGCGACGTTTATGTGCCTCGGTGTACGGCGCAGGGCCGGCGGCTCTGATGATCGGACGAAACACCGGCTGGGCCAACGATGATTGTGGCACCATGTCATCATGGTTGATATTCAGCATGATGGGCTTTTATCCGGTGGACCCTGCCAGCGGCACCTTTGTGCTCTGCAGCCCAGTATTTAAGACCGTGTTTATTAAGCTGCGTAGCCCGTACCAAGGCCGTGAGTTTACAATTGTGGCGCCGGCCGCAGCTGAGGCCAACAAGTACATTCAGAATGTGAGGGTGGATGGAATGTCCCAGACCCAATGCTGGTTTGACCAAAAGGCGATCGCCCATGGCGGGACGCTTGATTTTAGTCTTGGCGCCAAGCCCAACCGCAACTGGGGGGTGGGCGCCGCAAACGAGCCGCCGTCGCTAAGCGTACAGCACCCGGGACTGCTTGCACATTAAGCCCGCAGGGCAGTTATTTAAGCAGCAGTTCGGCAATCTGCACGGCGTTAAGTGCAGCGCCCTTTAGAAGTT
>JAJXZA010000277.1 GCA_021780285.1 Planctomycetota bacterium | reverse complement strand
GCGGCGATTGAGCGCTACCTGGGGGCGCACAACGCAAACCCGAAAATATTTACTTGGACCAAGGATGCTGATACAATTCTGGCAAAGGTTGCCAAGTGTAAAGAGGCGTTAGGGACACTACACTAGGAATTTCCTTTCCTGTGTTAAGGTGTTGGCGCAGGGTAAACAGCGTTATGCGAGCGATTCGGCCAACTTCGATGGGGGTGCCTCGACGGGAGGTTTTTCCGGAAAATGCAGCCATTGGTCGCTGTGCGGGTCATCCATCGGCAGCAATGTGTAGGTGCTGCCCGGAGGCACCAGATCCAGTGAGTTGCATTTGCTGCTTAAGCCCGCAATGACGTATTCTGCCGCATTGCGCAGAGCCTCCGGCGGGTTTTGTGCGATGCCATGCGGTGTTGAATCAATCTTTTCAATGTTGATAAGGGCGAGCGCCTCGAGCAATTGGTCGCGATGCGTTCTGCCGGACGAAATGGCCCGCGGCGCAGCCACCGGAGAGCCGGCTATCAGCAGTCCCACGGCAAAGTTGTCCTGTATGCCATGACAAATCAGCGACGCGGCAAGCTCGATCGCGCGTTCGCTCTGCATGCGGCCATCAGATACATCGGCCCACGGGCGGATGTCGAGCACAACTATCATGGTCGGCGGCGTGTCGGATGTCATTTCACGCACCACCATTCGGCCCGTGCGCGCGCTGGAACGCCAGTGAATACTGCGAATGCTGTCGCCAGGCTGGTACTCGCGCAAGCCGAAGAACTCATCTGCGCCGCCGCGAGCCTGCGAGGTGATCGTGCCGGTGGTGCTGAATGTGCGCGTGCGGGCCAAAAGCTGTTGATTCAAAAAGCCGATGCGCGGGTAGACAATAATCTTATGCGGGCTTAAGTAGTGGATGGCCCTGTTGACAAAGCCAAATGGAAATGAGCAGCACACCCGCAACTCGCGCAGTTCCAATTCGCCGCGTGTCTCCGAAATAAGGTGTGTGAGCACCAGGGTGTTGTGCCGCGGCCCCAGATGCAGGCAATAGCCCTCGGGCACGGTTCGCAGCTTGCCCGAAAAGCGGGCCTCGGTTACGCGAATGGCGCATGAGGGCCATATCTTTTTGTTGTTGAGCAAACGATAGTGCACCTCCGCCGGCTGGCCCACCACGGCATGGTCGCCCACCATGCGGGCGACTTCGAGCCGACGCAGCAGAAGGTTGCCCATAACGCCCGAAACAATGATGGCGCCCAAAATGATGCCCAAAGTCCAGAACAGCACGTTCGTCTGACTGTTGACCGCGGCGATAAGCACAAAACACAAAACTCCGGCAAATACAAAGCCGGTAAAAGTAAGCTCGTAATAAGTCTTAAATATTTTCATCGGGCTTCCGCCGACACGCCACACTAAAGAGGACAGGGCACATTTTGCAGCACATCGTGCATGATGCGAATGGTGGTGCTTACATCGCCATTGGACATGTAATTTTTACTGATCACCCGATGGGCGCACACCGGCACCACAAGCTCTTTCAGATCGTCGGGCGTTACATAGTCGCGCCCGTTGATAAACGCCAGCGCCTGCACCGCCTGCATGAGCGCCAGCGAACCGCGGGGTGAAATGCCGGTATGCAGCAGTTCGTGCTTGCGTGTGGCTTCCACAATGTCCATAAGGTATTCCGCCAGCAGCGGATCAAGCTTTACCTGCGCTACTTGCCCCTGCAGCGCCTTGACATCATCTGCGCTAAGTACCGGGTCGAGATGATCCAGCCGTGTGCGGCCGGGTTGCTGACGCAAAATTTCCAGTTCACGCTCGCGTTCGGGGTAACCGAGGTTGATGCGCAGCAGGAAGCGGTCCAACTGATTTTCCGGCAGAAAATAGGTGCCTTCAAATTCAAACGGATTCTGCGTGGCCACCACCATAAAAGGCTGCGGCAGCGGCATGGTTTGGCCGTCAGCGGAAACGCAGGCGTCATTCATGGCTTCAAGAAGGGCGCTTTGGGTGCGCGGCGTGGTTCGGTTGATTTCATCCGCGAGGACAATGTTGGCAAAAACAGGGCCAGGCTTGAACACAAAGCTTTGTTTGTCCTGGCTGTAAACAGATACACCAATAATGTCCGCCGGCAAAAGATCCGGCGTCAGTTGAATGCGACTGAACTGGCAGTTGATGCTGCGAGCCAATGCGCGGGCCAGCACGGTTTTACCAACGCCGGGCACATCTTCAATAAGCACATGGCCCCGGGCCAGTAGACCCACCATTAAATGAGTAATGGCTTGCGGCCGGCCAAAAAATACCGATTCGATGTTGCGCCGTAAACGTTCGATGGGTTGCATTGTGCCTCACCGGAGAATCTCGTTACCCGTTTGCTGCCGCCCGCAAGTATAGGCGAATGGGCCTAATTTGGCCAAAGCGCCCTGCTGGCAACTGCTGGGGTTGTTATCGGCAATTGGTCGGGTGTTGCACCACCCGGCATTACCGTACACCATCATAACGTCCGCCCCGGGCATTGGTTGCGAAAGACTGTGAGTTACCGTGACAAGTCCAACGGCACGCCAATCCTCCAATCGCGGCCAGTGGCGAATTGGACTATTCCCCGGCCTGCCAAGTGGTTTAGAGGGCTGATATCTGCTACTATTTGAGCAAGTTTGGCGTGCCCCATGGCACGGATGGAAGTTTACCGGCGTGAGGCAATGGCAAAACTCGGCACACACACGCAATCAAAGCCAACACGGCCGACGCGCAGGCGTTTGCATCGCGAAAGCGTTGCATTTGTTTCGTTGGGCTGCCCCAAGAATCTTGTGGACAGCGAAAAAATGCTCGGTTTGCTGACTGAAGATGGCATCTCCGTCACCCCCGACCAAGACAGTGCTGATGCGATTGTCATTAACACCTGCGGCTTTCTGGAAGCCAGCAAAGACGAATCGCTGCAGGTAATTCATGAAGCTATTGAGCACAAGCGAGCCGCCGCACGCAAGGGCCGACCGGTGCGGGTGGTGGTCGCGGGATGCCTGGTGCAACGGCACAAAGCCAAATTGCTGCAAACGGTGCCTGAAATTGATGCTCTTATTGGTGTTTTTGACCGCGATAAAATTGTGCAGGCCGTCCGCGGAAACTCCGCCGCCCGCACCCGCCAAGCCGTCGGCGACTTGGGCTTGTTTCATCCCGTATCACAGTGGATTGGCCGGCACGATCGTTCGCAGCCCGGCTATACGGAAGATGATTCCGCACGTCTGCGCCTTACGCCGCGTCATTATGCGTACCTTCGTATGAGCGAGGGCTGCAACCAGGGCTGTACATTCTGTACCATACCCAGCATTCGCGGACGCATGCGCAGCAAACCGCTGGCCGCCATATTGGCCGAAGCGAGGGAGTTGGTGGACGACGGAGCCTTCGAAATCAACCTCATCGGCCAGGATACGACCAGCTATGGAACTGACATCGGCTACACAGGCTCCGACCAGGGCCTGGTGGGGTTGTTGAACGAGCTTGACCGGCAATCGGGCGCCGGCTGGCTGCGCCTCATGTATGCCTACCCAAGCTGCTTCACTGATGAGATGATCCGGGCGATTGCCGCGGCGCCTCGTGTCGTAAAGTATATTGACATGCCGTTGCAGCATATCAATGACGATATTCTCTACGCCATGCGCCGCAAAGTTACACGCAAACAAATTGAAGGCTTGTTGCATAAACTGCGCAGTTGGGTCCCCGGCATTTCCATTCGTACCACATTTATCAGCGGCTTTCCGGGAGAAACCCCAGCCCAGCATAAAGAACTTCTCGCCTTCATCAAAGATTTTGAATTTGACTGCCTCGGCGTATTTGAATACTCGCCCGAACCCGGCACACCCGCGGGCCGACTCTGGCAAACGCAGGGCATTGCCACGGAAGTTGCCGCCGAGCGCAAAGCCGACATTATGCTGGCCCAGCAGAAAATTGTCTTTAAACGCAACAAACAACAGGTCGGCCGTGAACTTGAAGTGCTGGTGGATCGCGTAGACCCAAAACAGCGGAAAGCATACGCCCGGCACGCCGGCCAAGCGCCGGACATAGACTCGGTTGTGATGTTGAACTTGGCCAAATCAAATCAACCTGCGCCGGGTGAAGTACTGAAGGCTGTGGTCACTGACTGGCAGGATTACGACTTGATCGCCGAGCCGTTGACTTTGCAACCGATTGCTCCATCGCCGCTGAAGCCGCACCGTCAGGTGCGTTTGCCGGTAATGTCAGCCTGAAGAATTCACAGAGTTTCAAGCTGGATCGGACTGTCCAACATGTATCGTCAGGTGCCAAATCTCATAACTCTCGGAAGGCTGCTGCTGACGGGGTTGTTTTTTGCGGCGATCAACCGGCATGTCGGTCTGGACGGCATTTGCTTCTGGATGTGGCTGTGTTTTGCCCTTTTTGTGCTAGCGGGGCTAAGCGATATTTTGGATGGCTATCTCGCACGCAGTTGGAAAGTTGAAAGCGCCTTCGGCCGCGTGGTAGATCCTTTTGCCGACAAAATCCTAATTTGCGGAGCGTTTATCTTTTTCAGCTCGCGCAACTTTTTAGATCCGCATCTTTTACTTCTGGCGCAGACCGACACGGTGACCAAAGTCACGGGCGTTGCGCCCTGGATGGCGGTGGTGCTGGTGGCCCGGGAGTTTTTAATCACCGGCATTCGGGGGCTGGCAGAATCCAGGGGCATAGACTTTCGGGCGCAGTGGGCGGGAAAAATCAAAATGCTTGCACAATCTATTGCCGTAGGCGCAGTGCTCGGGTCATTGGCCACGAGCTTTCGCCGCGGCGGTTTTCACCCGGTTATGTGGATTGTCATAACCCGGGATATCTTCATCTGGCTGACGTTGGGCGCTACGGTGGCTTCCGCACTGGAATATGTGCACCGCGCGCGGCGCATTATGGAGGCCTGATGAACGCTTATAAGCTTAAGGGCCAACCACCCTCGGAAACCAGCGACGCGGCACCCGCTGCCGGCTGGCGACGATGGGCTGCTAGTGGCGGCGGCTTGGGGCTTCTGAAGCCGGCCCCGGGTAGCTGGGGCACTCTAGGCCCGGCAGTTCTATACGCTTTGCTTTTATGGATCGGCCCGGCAGAGCCTCTGCGAACGCTTATTTGCGTCGGGGGTATTGTACTGGTTGGCGGTCTACTGATATGGCTGGCACCCTGGGCCGAATCCTTTTTTGGCCGAGCGGACCCCGGCCAGGTCGTGCTTGATGAATATGCAGGCTTTTGGGCCGCGTGCCTGCTGCTGCCTCTGCCAACGACCATACCGGGTCATATCGGTATGTCGCTGCTGCTCACAGGCATTATCTACATCCTCTTTCGGGTGTGTGATATTCTCAAGCTGCCGCCCTGTCGGCAATTAGAACGCCTGCCGGCCGGTTGGGGCATTCTGCTCGACGATATTGCCGCCGGCGCTCAGGTAAATGTACTGCTGCAAATAGCCTTTCGCGTATGGCATTAGCCAGATGCGTGGCCGGGCAACCTCTGGTATGATTCGTCCACGGTAATGACCCGCTGCCCGGATGTATTTCGTTTATGCCACTGCCATCCATCCAACCACGCCTGCCCCATGCCGAACCAATGCACCCGGCCGATCCCGACTCGCTATTTGCTATGGCGGTTGGCTCGGTCAACGCAGCCTGCGACGTCATGAAGGCCGCGCCTTTTGTAAAGAGCATTTTAAGTCAACCGAAAAATGAACTAATGGTAAATTTTCCGGTCATGCTGGATGATGGCTCCTACCGGCTGTTCAAAGGCTATCGAATTCAGCACAACAATATTTTGGGGCCGTATAAGGGGGGCGTGCGCTATCACCCTGACGTGAGTCTGGACGATGTAAAGGCGTTGGCCGTTTGGATGACCATGAAGTGCGCCCTGATGCGGCTCCCCTTCGGCGGGGCCAAGGGCGGCGTGGCGGTAGACGCCAAAACGCTCTCCCCGACAGAACTCATGCGCCTCACGCGGCGCTTCACCACGGCGCTGGGGCAGAATATCGGCCCCGATTTTGATATTCCCGCCCCCGATGTGGGCACCAACAGCCAGATCATGGACTGGATGATGGACACCTACCTCAACACCCAAAACAATGGCGCACGCCAGGCCATGCAGCATGTTGTGACGGGTAAATCGGTCACCTGCGGTGGCAGCGAAGGGCGTGAAAAGGCCACCGGTCAAGGTATATGTTTTGTCCTGCTTGAACTGCTATCGCAGTTTGGCCTGACGCCGGAAAAGCTGCGATTCAGCATTCTGGGGTTCGGCAATGTCGGAAGCTACGCGGCCGCTATTCTGGAGGATTGCGGCGCCAAGCTTGTTGCGGTACTCGATCAGTCGGGAGCCATTGGTTGTAATGATGGAATAGCGGCCCGCGATTTGGCGGCTTACGCGGCAACTCATGGGGGCGTGCGCGGCTATCGAGCTGGTGGCATCAAAGAAATTGATCATCAAGGCTTTTATTCTACGCCCGTGGATGTGTTTATCCCCGCAGCACTCGAACGCATGGTGGATGAGCATGTCGCTGGCTTACTTGATTGCCGCATAGTTGCCGAAGGCGGCAACGGCCCCGTCACGCCGCAGGGAGCGGCCATTTTAGCCCGGCGCAACATTGCTTTGCTCCCGGCGATTTTATGCAATGCCGGTGGTGTTACCGTGAGCTATTTTGAATGGGTGCAGAATAAGGCCGGCGTCCACTGGGGGGCGGATCGGGTGGATGACGAACTTCGGCACATGATGGTGGCCGCTGCGGGCCGCGTGCGCGCGGCATCCAGGCAATACGGCGTTGACCTCGCAACCGCCGCCTTTTGTGCGGCAGTTGAACATATTGCTGCGAGCTACAAACAGCGGGGTATTTTTCCTTGACAACTATCACAACACCGGCCGCGTCCGATGGCAAGTTTCGCAGCGATTGGGCCACCCTGGGTCCATGGTATGCGGCAGAAATACTCAACTCGTTTTCGGTGCTGCTGGCCGTTAACGGCACGTATTTTTACGCACGCTATCACCTGCACGTGTCGGCGGCCACCCTTTTATGGCTGCCGGTGTGCGGAGGCGTGCCATACGTTTTGGCCGCTCTCCTGGCCGGTAGAATTGCCGATCGCATCGGTCAGCGAAAGCTGATTCAAATGATGCAGGTGCTCAATATTCCGGTCTTTGTGCTGGGGGCCTGGGCGGTTTATCGGCAAAGCCTTGGCCTGCTTTTTTTACTCATTATTCTCCTCAACATCACCAGCACCATGATATGGCCGGCAGTGGAATCGGCTATTACCCGCAGCCCCGGCCGCATGAAGTTATCGTCGCGATTGACGGTATACAACTTTGTCTGGGCATGCGGAAATTTTACGGCAATGTGCATTGGCGGCAGCATTGCTGATTGGCTATCGTGGCCTATGGTTTTTGTCCTGGCGGGAGCAGCAAGCCTTACGGGCTGGCTGGTAGTGGTGTTTCTGGCCGTCAAGCAAACCGAAATTGGTGCTCATCACGCAGCAGATTCTTCCCTGGCTGAAACGCCTCCCGGCCTGGCAGACTCGGTTCGCGGCAAGACGCTGCTGAAAATGGCGTGGCTTTCCAACTTGCTGGCCTATGTGTGCGTTAATACAGTGCTACCACTTATGCCACGCGTCACCAGCGGCCTGCATATATCATCTTACGCAGCCGCAACCGCAATAGGTTCGGTATGGGCGTTTGTGCGAATCGGCGGGTTTGTCCTGGCCTGGTTCTGGAAGGGTTGGCATTACAAAGTGCGATGGATGCTTTTCTCGTTTGCAGGCCTGGCTGCTGCAACTATTCTCATCATTACCGCATCGTCCGTACCGGAGATGGTCATAGCGCAGGCGCTGCTGGGGGTCGCCACGGCCATGCTCTACTCCGGTTCGCTTTACTATGCCATGCACCTGAGCCATGGTTCAAACGAGAATGCCGGCAAGCATGAGGCTATCATCGGCGTGGGCACGGTGGTAGGACCTGCGGTCGCGGCATTATCCGGCTCGCCTAACGCGCTGGCGCCCAAGGCATTGGCAATTGGTGTATTGCTTGTTGTTGGCGGTCTGTTTTTAGGCCGCTGGGGTTACGTCGCCA
>JAJXZA010000131.1 GCA_021780285.1 Planctomycetota bacterium | reverse complement strand
ACCGCATTGCAGCGGCGGGCGTTGGACCTTCTGGAGGTGTGCCCAGTACGGGGAAGCTGATTTTTGAACAATTCGCAATGCCTATGCGGGTGAAATGCGTTTTCTATATAAGGAACTTTGGTTTAAGTAATTCGTCGTGCATGACCGCCATAAAAACCCCATGTACGGGTGCGATCCAGTTGTTTGTCATGCCCGGCCATTACACGGGCAGTCTCCCAAATGATAATCAGTTTATCGCAGCCGCCGATGTTATGACAGTTCGGCGGTCGGCCAACCTGTCAGCATTTAATCATGTTCTGCACACATTGCTGCACGCAACTACTTGGCGGCCTTGCCTTTAACTTGGAGGGCCGGCGCATGCTCAGCCATAACATAGCCAAGCATATTGCGCACCAGCTTTTGAGCTGATGTCGGCATATAGCCGGCGATGCCCCAGGTGTTGGTGCCCAGCAGGCCGCTGGTTATATCTTCGCTGGAAAACAGCAACACCCATCGGCCATGGCGCTTAATACCCATTAAATCGGGGTCGCTTTTCACCCCGTTTTTTTCTACATAGTACTTGCGGTAATGCACCACAGACGCATCCACGCCATTCGGAACCCGGCCCGTATAAATGCGGCTGTGGTCGGGTAATTGACGCATGAGCGTGCCGGGGTAAAGCTCGGTTTGCACCGCCTGAAAAGCCGCGGTGAATGCGGGCCCGCCGCCGATGGAATCCACCAAAAGCGTACCGCCCTTGTTCAAATAGGCCCGTAGATGGGCAATTTGCTCCGGCGTCAGGCGAAACGTTCCTACGCCGCCCAGCACGGCCAGCGGCGTGGTATGCGCATTGAGTGTAAGAATAGATTGATTACGCACCGTCATGGCCGTACCAAAGTCGGCGGCTGCAAGTTGCGCCATGCGCGGCCAGGCGCCGGGTTCGGGGTTCCAGTTGCCTTTGAACTTGAGGTGCGCGACATGAATGGCAAGCTTTGGCTGTGCCGCGGGCGGCGCAACAACAAGCGACTGGAGCCTGTTGGCCAGTGGAGCCTTGCCCGTGGCGTAGAAGTACAAATTGGCGGCAATTTCCCAATCTTCCTTTATGCCAAACAACCGCCGCTGCCAGGTTGCCGCCATGTCGCGCGGGCTGATGATCCAGAGGTAACGAGCCCCATTTGAAACTGCCAGCAGCCAGGGGGGACGCTGTGAATGAAACCATGGTTGGAGCGTATAAAGCGGGCTTGTGGGCGGCAATTTGACCACCCGGTATTGCGGCCCCGCGACAGCTTGCGCGTAGCCGGCCATCGCCTTGGTAAACACCTTTGAGCCGCCATCGCTGTTGGAAAATATAATGCCGCCCGCACCAACATAAGCCTTGAGTTTGGCCAGTTGACTGGATGAGAAATGAGGGTCCTGATGGCCGGCAATGTACAAAATCGGCGAATCCAGCCAGTCGCTTACCGGACTGGCGATATTCACCACCTGCCAGTTCAGCGGTGTTTCAAAGGTGCGGCTCATCCAACTGGTTAAATTGGCGTCGTCGCGCGGGCGAGCGTTCCATTGGCCATAGTAATGAGTGCCGTATTGCAGTTTGTTAAACACAATCGGATTAAGGCCGCGGTCTAATACGAGCATGGCATAGGCGGTGCCGATGATGTCGCTGTCTACCTGCGGCGGGCCGACGATGCCGGCATGCCAGTCGCCGCGATGGCCCTGAAGTGTAAGCAGCTCCGATGCCAGCACATTGTACCAGTTGCGGTCGCCAAAGTTCTGCAGGCCGCAGGCCAGGCCTACGCGGGCATAGCCATAGAGCACATATATATCAGTATTATCCGGGTGAAAATTTTTCATAAGCCAGTTGAGACCGCGCCGAATGTTTTGATCAGGCACGGGTTCGATGGGCGCCGCGGTGTGCGTAAACTCATCGGCTATGAACAAACTGGCCAGGCCGGCGGGTGTCATGGAATCCGGCCGGCTGGATTCGGACCCTGCCGCTGGCCGGTGGAGGTGGCCATTATATCCCCATGTGCCATCCGGGTATTGATAGCGCCGCCAGTGTTCACCGACCCGCTGCCAGTAGGATAGCGGTATATGCAGGCCCGCATAGCCGCAGGCCCACATACCCAGCACACCGTACTGGGTATTGGAATTGTCCCAATCGCCGCGCTGCCGAACGGTTTGCCCGTCTGCCCCAGGCCAGCGATAACTATAGCCCCCGCCGCGACTTATCGAAGCCGCAAGAAACTTACGATCGCGATGCAATACCTGCATGTACTCGCGCTTGGGCGGCAGTAGCGCCATTGCATTGGCCTGAAAGGACGCAACATAAGTGTCGTGTGTTTTAATGGATGCGACATACTTGATGGCCGCCTGCATCTGAGGCGAAAAGATGTTCAGTTCCGGCAGATGCAGGCTTTGGCCGGCGTACAAAAGAGCTTCCAGCACCAGGGCGCTTTCGCCGCCGCGCTCCTGATAACCCGAAGCCGTAATGCTATGACGCCCCGGTTCCCAACAGATTTCAGGTTTTTGCTGTTGCTGCAGGAAGTCAGCGCCGTGCTTGATGGCGGCAACAACCTGTGCCCCCGTCGGAGGCGGAACCTGCCAGTCATCTGTTGCGGCTTGCGTCATAGGTCCGCGCAAGGTTGTGGTCAGCGCCACTGCCAAACCCATCAAAATCCAACTACGCCGTCGTTTCATCCCAAGCGCTCCAAAAGCAACCGTAAAGGTATGTTATACCTGCAAATTCCTGATTGAAAAGAGAAATCTTTGCAGGTGCCATAAGCCAAACGGAGCTTTATGCTTTGGTGATTCATCCCGGCTGTATCAGCACCCATTGCTGCATAAACCGGTAATGCAGACGTTACACGTACTGTATCCACAAGAGCTCCATCGAGCGTGGGCTTGCCCCCGCCAAAGACCGCTCTTTGCCTGCGATGCTCGCCAACTTGGGCCGACACGCTGCCGCGAATGAAAACACGATGAGGCATATGTACTGTTTTGACACGTGCCGCCCACTCATCTGGATATTTCCGGCCTATGTGTTGTTAACATCGCCTACGCTACTATGCTAAATTCCACCGGCGGTGGTGCATCGAGAAGGGCAATTTCCGGATGCTCTTTGGCAAAGTAGCGTAAAGCCCATTCGTCCGGAAACAAGAGGACCACGTGTCCCCGGGGTGTTGATGCGGCACGTGTCCGGCTGTAGGCGAGTGCCTTGTTGACTTGTTCGGGCGTAACCGTGGGTAAAAGCCATCGCATGGCGCTGAAGCCTGCCGGCTCAAGCCGGGAATCCGCACCGTATTCAGTTTTGAGCCGATATTGCACCACCTCAAACTGCAGCGGGCCAACGGCCGCGAGCAGCGGCCCGCGCCTGTCGTCCTCAACGAGCGATAGCGTTTGAATAACCCCCTCCTGCAGCAGTTGGCTCAGGCCCGCACGAAACTGCTTAAATTGCGAACTGTTGGTGCTGTGCAGGTAACAGAAGTATTCCGGCAGAAATTGCGGTATCTCATCGTACACAATCGTAGAATCTTCGGTAAGCGTATGCCCGATGCCAAACTCGGCGTGCCCGACAAGTCCAATGACATCGCCCGGATAGGCTTCATCAAGGGTCTCGCGGTCTCGACCGAACAGTTTATGTGAGCTTGCCAGACGAACCTCCTTGCCCGTCTGCACGTGCCGCACGCGCATATCGCGGACAAACTTGCCCGAGCAAACGCGTAAGAACGCCACGCGGTCTCGATGCTTGGTGTCCATGTTGGCTTGAATTTTGAAAATAAAGCCCGAAAACGCGGGGTGATCCAACGGAATCACCGGACGACTGCCCACGCCCGAGCGCCGCGGCTGGGGCGGTGTCGCATACGAAAGAAACGCGTCCAGCAGCAGTTGCACGCCGAAGTTATTTGCCGCACTGCCAAAAAATACCGGCGTAAGGGTGCCGCCGCGGACTTTAGCGAGGTCAAACGCAGCGCCTGCGGCATCCAGAACACCGATTTCTTCAAGGGCCTGCGCGTGCGATGCGGGGCTTAAGCGGTCCTTCACTAATGCGTCCGACAAATCCAAAACCTGAACCGGCGCGCGAAAGGTGCCGTGCGGCGTACGCTCAAACAGATGCACCTGCCGTTGCTGACGGTCAAAGACGCCGCGGAAGTCCGGGCCATTGCCAAGGGGCCAATTGATGGCCGTGGCATGAATGCCCAGCACGCTCTCGAGCTGGTCCAGCAGCGAGAGCGGGTCGAGCGTGGGTCGGTCGAGCTTGTTCATAAAGGTAAAAATGGGGATGCCCCGCCGGCGGCAGATTTCAAAGAGCTTTTGGGTCTGCGACTCAATGCCTTTGCCCGCATCAATAACCATGACGACGGCGTCAACGGCGGTAAGCACGCGATAGGTGTCTTCGGAAAAATCTTTGTGGCCCGGAGTGTCAAGCAGGTTGATGCAGTAACCATTGTAATCGAATTGTAGAACGGTGGATGTAACCGAAATGCCTCGCTGCCTTTCAAGTTCCATCCAGTCAGAGGTAACGGCGCGATGGCTTTTGCGGGCGGTGACCGAGCCGGCCAATTGCACAGCCCCGCCATAGAGCAGGAATTTTTCGGTGAGGGTTGTTTTGCCCGCATCCGGGTGAGAGATAATGGCGAAGGTGCGGCGGCGCGCGACTTCCTGCGCAAAGGTGGCGTCCATAAACGAATCCGATCCATAAAGAAGCAAGGTTGAAGGGCAAGCGGGCAGCGCGTCGCTACCGCTCAGGTACACACCGGCGGCATCAGGGTGGTGAACAGCATCGCTTGAACTCGGCAGCTTCCATCGGTTTCATTCAGAACAGCCTTATAGTCGGTCAGCCCAGTCACTTCCGGGTATTTTTGCCACGCACGCAATCATGTAGGTTAATAATCTACATTCGTCAGAGAGCCATAATCGAGGTTGCAACAGGTCTTGTCAACCGGGCCATGCAAACGGGGCTTGAGCGCATTTATAGCGTTTAGCGGCGTTTAATATAATTGAGCATTCTCCTTGAAACCCCAGCCCGCAAATAGCTAATTTGCGGAGTTACGCCATCTTGAAACCGTCCGTCAGCACAACATCCTTGCGGCGGCTTGCGGGCGTTACATGTAGCCGGGTGACGGTGCCGCTGCGTAGTTCACATTCCACGACGGTATTGCCGGGCGCATGAAGTTTGAAGATGGCATCCCAATGGCGGGGCCACGCCGGCAGCAGCAGTATTTTATCACCATCAAACTGAAGCAGCATGCTGGTGGCGGTTTCCAGCAGGTTGCCGCCATGATTTTGATCGGGCAGCCAGTCAAAATTCGGCCCCCATGTCGCCGGCCATCGGTATCGGCCATTGGAATTGGCGCATTTAATTTTGAGTATTTTGGCCGCCTCGTCCGCCATGCCCAGGATGGCCGCACAGTTGGCATCGTAGCCCCAGCCAACATACAAATGATTGCGGCGCAGTTTGTAGGCCCAGACGGCCTCGTCGTAATCTGGTTTGCCCGGGCGATACAGCCTGAATGGCCACACGGGGTAGAGTTCGGGGTTTTCGCTGTTATGCGTTTTGTTGATGTATTGTTCGGCAG
The DNA here is from genome assembly GCA_021780285.1 of Planctomycetota bacterium. GTDB lineage: Bacteria > Planctomycetota > Phycisphaerae > WQYP01 > WQYP01 > JABEVB01. Next base: position 2,513 of record JAJXZA010000131.1, on the reverse strand, counting down.
GGGCAAGCTTGCGAACCGTCTTGCCTTGGTATGTTGCCTCCTGTGTCGGCACCAGCGGCGCCGCTTGGCGCATGCGCTTGAAATAGGCCCGCAACCTAGCCGGCACCAGATGTTTAGGCAGCGCACAGAGCCGCTCGGTGATGGCCACCAGTCCTGATGAGCTTGGGGCATCGTTAATCACGCCGTACCAATACGTTTCCACTGCCTGCGTGGGGTTTAGAATCATCCGGCCATGCGAGTCGCGTTTAAAGCGTGAATCAAAATACTCGAGCACCTCCGTTGCCATGGGCAGCAATCGTCCCGCCAGAAAGCTCTCATCCCGGGTGTAGTGCCAGTAGTCGAGCATAAGGTTCACCAGTTCGGGTCCCTGGTTCCAGGCGTGCTTCCAGTAACCGCATGCTACAAAGCCCGGTGGATGCCCTGTGCGATTCCAGCCGTAATCGCCATTCGCATAGGTTCCCCAAACCGTTATGGTTTCGGGGAAGTAGCAGCCTCGTGCATTAAAGTAGAATCCGGCCCGTGCGGTGCAAATGGGCCGGGCTTTGTCGTACATGTTAAATAGTGGGGCCATCATGTCGCAATCGCCCAGCGCCGGCATGGGGTGGTACATATGCCGCACATTCTGCCACCAGTGGCAATTGCCCCAGGCACGCCAGTCGGCGTTCCAGGGCCGACCCATGGCTTTTGGCTCGACAGTAAATTGGCCGCCGTTGAATTTAATGGGAAATGCCCCGCGGCCTCCGCATGCCTGCATATATCGCTGGCGATTAATGCCCTGTGTTACCGCCAAATTACCGGGTACGCATATCCATGATCTTTGCCAAAAGCTCTTCCACCACGCGCTCGTGCGTTGCATGGCGGCGGCTGCATCGGCGCTAGCCTGCAAATGACGTTGTGCTTCAGCCAGCCATGTGGCGGCGGTTTTCGCCTGTATGCAGGGGGTGGCCACCCGCAGCGAAAACTGCTTAACCTTGCCTGCGGTTTTTATTTGGCCCTTGTCGCCGGCCACAAAGCCCTCTCCCACAACGTGGCCGCCGAAGGTGCGATGAAGCAGCGGGTCATCAATAAGATGGGCGAAGCGCTCCAGCGATTGCAATTTAATCGTGTCGGGCACGCATGAGGTTTCGTTGTGGTGATACCATATGGCTTCGCCAGCGGCGGCCGGCGGAAAAATATCCGCGGATTCCACCAGTGCAAATGGGGCGCCCTTCATCGCCCAGGCCGACCAATCTTCGCCGGCTTTTATCGTGTGCGCTGTCCGCCGCCAGCTTGTAACGGCGGCTGTGACCTGCATTGGAGCATGCGAGCGCCCCGTTATATGCACCACCGGATGCTCCGCATCAACAAATATCTGCAGTGTGCATTGGGCATCCTGCGGCCCGGCGGTAATGGTGCACACACCGGTCTGCAAATCAAGTTCCTGCCGGAAGGGTGAACCGGGTTTAAATGGGTTGGGCGCCAGCGTCACTTTTAGAGCGCCAACTTTTAAAATACGCCCGATTTCGCTGAAAGAATCACTGCGACAAAAGTAAAAATGCAATTCGCCTTTGCTTGTTGCCCAAAAGTTGATGCCCGCTTCGCCATTGCCCATAGGCATGGACCCGGCGGCATCTACGCTGGGGTTGGTCCAGACAACGTTACAGGCTTTGAGCCAGGTTGCCGGCTCGGAACCTATGATCCGCCCTGGAACAATTGGCGTTGTGACATCTGCAGCCGCCGTTTGGCCATGCCCCGCCAAGCCCGCAGCTGTTGCAGCCGTGGCCGAAAGAGCCAAAAATTTACGCCGCGAACGATTTAAGCTATTCATAATCACCTCAAAAGCATGGATGAAGCCATGCTACCAGCCCAAGGCTAAAATTATGTTAACATGAACGCTGGCACGCGGGCTATATTGCCATTCTGATGGATTGACTGCGAGATTATCGGCGGCATCGCGGGGCTGAAAATCGCATTGGTTTTAGGGCAAATAGGCGTCACCCCTGCAATGCACGTTAATCATGTGCGCATCACAATAGTTGCTGCCGGTAACTATATATTTATGCAGCCTGCGGCCTGCTGTTTTCCCGGCCGATGCCAGTAAATGAGACGGCAGCGTATAATCATCGCGTTTATGCAGCATCCGCAGGCAACATCGGGCGTGCCGTTCACCGGCATCAAAGCAGAATCCGGGAAGCTCTTTCCCTGGTATCGCATCCATGCGTTGGGCGTGTTTGCGACGGCGATTACAACAAACGCTGTTTATTTCTTTGCAGGATATGAGCTGCATCAAGGGTTGCGCGTGCGCCTTGCCATGGCCGCCAGTTCTGCACTGGTGTATTGCATAGCGGCCCTTATTGGAGGGCGACTGGTAGACCGGCTGGGCCAGCGGCGTGTGGGTGCGTGGGCGGTAGCCGCGCTGACGCTAGTGTACTGTCCCTAACGGACGTTTACAGTTGCTGGCCGTCATGGTTCGCGGAGCACACGGCGTCGATAGCCCGCTTGGGCCAGAATATTTGAAAAAACTGTGAAGTGCA
>JAJXZA010000327.1 GCA_021780285.1 Planctomycetota bacterium | reverse complement strand
TGAGCACCTGGGTTAGTCGGCCAGATGAAATGGTAGCTTTCGTATAGCGTCGGGCGAATCAGATCGTTCATGGCGGCATCTACAATGACAAAGCGTTTGCTGCCGCCGGCTTTGGTGTACTGCACCCGGGTAACCAATATGCCCGCGTTGCACGCTATCGAGCGTCCCGGTTCGAGAATTATTTTCAGCCCGCGCCCCGCCAGCAGCGGCACAATGGCCTGGGCATAGGCGGCGGCGGGCGGCGCTTCGTTGCCTTCGTAAAAAGCCGCAAAACCGCCGCCGATGTCGAGCGTGTCAATCACAATGCCTTCAGCGCCAAGTTGATCTATAAGCGTCAGCGCTTTGGTGATGGCGCTAACATAGGGGTCCACGGTTTTAATGGGCGAACCGATATGCAGGTGCAGGCCGCACAACCGGGCGTTATTGGCCCGGCGCGCCTGGCGATAAAACTCGCCGGCACGGTCTATATCTACGCCGAACTTGGTCTCTTTTTTTCCGGTGAGCGTTTTGGCATGGGTGCCGGCGCTGGCAACATCGGGGTTTACACGCAAAGCGCAGCGGGTATGGACGCGCTTGGCCGCAGCGAGACGGTCAAGGTTCCAGAACTCTTCTTCGCTTTCGATATTGAACAGACCAATGCCGGCCTCGAGCGCTTCGTTTATTTCCTGATCGCTTTTGCCCACGCCGGCAAACACGATTTTACCTGCATCGGCTCCGGCGCGCAGGGCGCGAAACAGCTCGCCGCCCGAAACCACGTCAAAACCGCTGCCCTGCTGGCGCAGCGAACGCAATATTTCAAGGTTGCCGCACGACTTGATCGAATAACAGATGGTGGGGTTCAGCGGCGAAAACGCCTGGGCGATCCGGTCGTAGTGCGTAAGCAGCGTGGCCTTGCTGTAAATATAGGTGGGTGTGCCGACATGGCGCACAATATCTTCCACGGGAACAGCTTCGCACAGCAACCTGCCGTCTTTATAACAAAAATGATCCATATAGTTCACCTGATTGTGCCGGGCTGGCCATGGGCGCCCCGTGCCCTGCAGCCCGGCGGTTACATAAACTTTTCGAGATAGGCCAGTGCCTGCCGCGCGGCTTCCTCGGCGGTTGTTTCGTAGGGGTAAAGTTCCACCGTCAGCCAGCCGGCATAGCTAATATCGCCTAGGGCCTTAAAAATGCCGGCAAAATCCATGGCTCCCTTGCCCGGTATCAGATGTTGATGCACGCGGTCGGCACGGATGTCTTCAAGGTGCACGTGGGCGATAATGTCGCGGCAATCCAGAAGCACACGCACGGGGTCTTCATCAACACAAAAAAAGTGCCCCAGATCGCAATTCATTTTAAGGTTGGGGTGCGCGGCGCGGTTCAAAAACTCGCGGCACTCCGTACTGGTTTGAATCACAAGCCCCGGCTCAGGCTCCACCATCAGCGTTATGCCATGACGCTGCGCCAGCGGCAGCACTTCGTGCAAGCCCGCGGCATAGCGGTCAAGGGCGGTTGCACGGTCTAAAGCTCCGAGCGGCCCGCCGGGCTGCAGCGATATGGTTTTGCCGCCCAGGGCGGCGGTCATTTCAATACATTGGCGGGTATGGGCGATGCGCTGCTGACGTTTGGCGGCGTCGTCTTCAATCCAGGTTGGATGGTAGGTGTCGCCGACGGCAAAGAGGGTAAACGCATTGACGTTGGAAATGCCGAGCCGCAGTTTTTCTATCTGGGCTTTTACCGCACTGATTCGCTGGGCGGGCATGTGAGCGGGCAAAGCGTGCGGCACATCGGCCATAATTTCAACGCCGGCATAGCCCAAAGCGCCAATGCTTTCAATGGCGGACTCAAGGGATGTTTTTTTGTATGCGTTGGTTGAAAACGCCAGTTTCATGCATCAACCACATCCACACCCATGGAGCGGGCGGAACCGGCAATAATTTTTTCGGCGGCGGCCAGGTCCGGGGCGTTGAGGTCCTGGAGTTTCTCCTGGGCGATCTTTTTGAGCTGCGCTTTGGTCAGCTTACCCACCTTGTTTTTGTTGGGTTCGCCGCTGCCTTTTTCGAGCGAGAGAATATCTTTGATCATCACCGAGGCCGGCGGCGTCTTGATGACAAAATCAAACGATTTGTCGCTGTACACAGTCACTTCAACGCCGACGACCTTGCCCTTAAGGGCGCTGGTGGCCGCATTGAATTTAGTGATGAACTGGCCGGGGTTCACGCCATTGGCGCCCAGCACCGGGCCAATCGGGGGGGCCGGGGTTGCCGTCCCGCCCGGAGCCTGCATTTTGAACTTCTTGACTACTTCCTTGGCCTTGGCCATGTTCAATCCTCAATTACAAGTTTGGCTTAAAAAGCTTACATTCCTGCGGGCGTCGGCCACGCGGCCAGCCCAGCCTTGCATCTATTAAAACCCAGCAGTTGGCGGGCGACGCACCACGCGAACGTTGCGGCGACCATCACCTTTGAGTTTGTGGCTCACATTGTGCCACCACAAACGCAGGGCGACACCCGCACCCACAATGGCTGCCACCACCAACACCGACAACACCACCACCGACAAAAAGATCGCTCCGAGCACCACCAGCGGCAGCGCCACACCGAGCACCATCGCCACGACCAGCCAGCGTGGCATCGCACGACGCGGCTGCGGGCTATTGCCCGCGCCCAATCGCGGATTACCAACTTCGCTGTACATTACCCTGATCATTGCGTTTCACCTGTTTGACCGCCCCGCTTGGGCCAAAGAGCCGCGTCGAGCTTCCGAGACGCCGCCGCCCCATTCGGCCCCGGCAGTCTTACTGCACTTTCTCCAACTGCCAATATTCGAGTTCAAGCGGCGTTGCCCGGCCGAAGATGGTCACAATAACGCGGACCACGCCCTTATCCGGGAAAATTTCGTCCACGGAGCCTTCAAAGTTTTCGAAGGGGCCTTCCTTGATTTTAACGGCGTCGCCCTTGGCAAACTCAACCTTGACAGCCGGGCCGGCATCGGGCTTCTCGGCCTCGGCAAGAATTTTTTCTTTCTCTTTTTCGCTGATGGGTTCGGGCTTGTTCTTCTGCCCGATAAAATCGCCCACGCCCTGCGTTTCGTGGAACAGGTAATGGGCTTTTTCTTTGATGGTTCCGTCCTTGTTGAGAATCATTTCAACAAACACATAACCGGGGTAAAGCTTATGCTCTGATACCTTCTGCTGGCCGGCTTTGACGCGTTTGACCCGTTCGCGCGGCACAAGCACGCGGCCGATGATGTCACCAAGATTTTCGATCTTGACTTTGCGTTCTAAAGCGTCGCGAACCTGGTCTTCGCGGTTGGAGGCGACGCGCAGAACAAACCATTGCATTGCCGGGTTGATCACCGATTGCTCCGTTGCTGTGTTCGTTTCCATAATGCTGTCCATTCTCGACCATTACCGGCGCCCGGCCGATGTTAACTCAACACGTGTATATACTTAAACAACCAAACAAATCCGCCGTCCACAACCCAGAGCATCAAAGCAAGTCCCAAGACCATCAAGATGACGAGTTTGGTGGCGTTGACCACCGTTCGGGGGGCCGGCCATGCGACCTTGCGCATCTCGCTCTCGGTAAGAATCATAAAATCAGCAAAGCGGCGGTTGTTGACCGCCCAATAGGCCAACAGCGCCCCCAGCAACGCCAGCACCAACGATAAAATCGCCTTGGCATACGATGGCCAGGGGTAAACAATCGAGTGATCCACCCATTGAATGCCCAGCAAAACCAGCAGGCCGATGCCGGCAACCGTGCCCAACCGCACAAACTTGCCCTGCCCTTTTTTATAGATTCCAAACGTTGCCACGGTATATCCTTACAAAACCCGTTGGTCGCCGGCGGGCGGCATATTCGATCAAAGCGGCGCGATGCCGACGAACCCGCCTTGCCTCTACAAGCCTACCAGCCCCGCCGGTGCCGCGGAACACAGCAGGCAGGAGTCGAACCTGCAACCCCCGGTTTTGGAGACCGGTGCTCTGCCAATTGAGCTACTGCTGTAGGCAGATTCCATTGTGCCATAAAGCCGCAACAAACCCAAATCGCCGAACCGACTCACTTGCCCTTTTTAATTTTGTGGTCAGTATGCTTGCGCAAACGGGGCGAAAACTTCTTAATCAGCTTTTTGGTGTCCATTTCCTTTGGATCTATGCTGATGCGATAGTTCAGGTCCTGCGTTTCGGTGCATTGCAGCCAGGCCCATTCTCTTGCCATGACGTTTCTCCAAACTTTAAGCCCGGCGACAACCGCCGAAGCCTCGCGTAATGCCACCCATGCGACCGGCGCACGCGGCGTCCGCTAATCATGTAGCCACGCCGGACACTCACAATTGATGGCGCCGGCGTGGCTACTTGAGTTCACTAAAATAACTCGCGGCAATCAGGCGATGATCTTGGTAACCACGCCTGCGCCAACGGTGCGACCACCCTCGCGGATGGCAAACCGCACGCCCTGCTCCATCGCAATGGGGCAGTCGCCGAGGTCAACGGTGATCTTCACGTTGTCGCCCGGCATCACCATTTCCGCCCCGCTGGTAAGGTCCAGCGAACCGGTCACATCGGTGGTGCGGAAGTAAAACTGCGGACGGTACCCCTTGAAGAATGCCGTATGACGACCGCCTTCTTCCTTGGTGAGTACGTAAATTTCCGCTTCAAACTTGGTGTGCGGCGTAATGGAGCCGGGCTTCGCGAGCACCTGGCCACGTTCGAGTTCTTCTTTTTCGACGCCGCGGAGCAGCAAGCCCACATTGTCGCCGGGAATGGCCGAGTCCAGAGTTTTCTGGAACATTTCCACGCCGGTGACAATGGTTTTTTTCGAGTCCTTTTTCAGACCGACGATTTCGAGTTCATCGCCGACCTTTACCGTGCCACGCTCCACACGACCGGTACCCACCGTGCCACGACCCTTGATCGAGAACACGTCTTCGACCGGCATAAGGAAGGGCTTGTCGGTTTCGCGTACCGGCTCGGGAATGTAGGTATCGAGCGCTTCGACGAGCTTCATGATCGGCTCAATCGCTTTGGCATCGTTGGGATTCTTAAGAGCGTTGACCGCAGCGCCGCGGATGATCGGAATTTCGTCACCCGGGAACTTGTACTTGTTAAGCAGCTCGCGGATTTCAAGTTCCACGAGTTCCAGCAGCTCGGGGTCATCAACAAGGTCAACCTTGTTGAGGAACACCACAATACGCGGAACGTTTACCTGACGGGCCAGCAGCACGTGCTCGCGCGTCTGCGGCATCGGGCCGTCGGCGGCCGACACCACCAGAATAGCACCGTCCATCTGGGCGGCGCCGGTGATCATGTTTTTAACGAAGTCGGCGTGGCCGGGGCAGTCAATGTGGGCATAATGCCGATTGGCCGACTCGTATTCCACGTGCGACACCGCGATGGTCACGATTTTGGACGGATCGCGACGTCCCTGCTTTTCGGAAGCCTTGGCAACCGAATCATAAGAAACAGCCTGAGCCAGGCCCTGCGCCGCCAACACCGTGGTGAGGGCCGCGGTCAGAGTGGTCTTGCCGTGGTCAATGTGCCCGATGGTGCCTACGTTTACGTGAGGCTTCTTGCGTTCAAATACGCCCTTTGCCATGAATGGTAACCTCCTGAGGTTATTAAAAGTTATAGCTGCGAGCCATCGTGGATCGCAAAAACGCCATACAAATTTCTGCCCGCTTATCCGAGGCACACGCCTCGGCAGCACTTGTGTCGCCCAAGCTGCTGAAGGGACTTGAACCCTTGACCTCGTCCTTACCAAGGACGTGCTCTACCAGCTGAGCTACAGCAGCGGCGTGGCCGGTTTCGCGCCATCCTGCCGCCGGCGCAGCGCTTATGCAGCGTCGGCGCGGCCTCGCGGGACGAAACAGTGTAACGGCTATCGCTCGCTACTGCAACGGTCGCGGGGCGAACCAATCAGACGGACGCTTCGGCCGAGGGCTCCAAAGTTACAGCCGCGCCGTAAACTACTCTCTCTTCCCCGGCCAAGGGTGGATTACGGGACTCGAACCCGCGACCCCGAGGACCACAACCTCGTGCTCTGCCAACTGAGCTAAACCCACCGCATGTCAAGACCTTTTAGTTTAGAATGCGCACGCCACGGCGTCAAATTACCCCAAAATCCCCGCTGTACGATTTGCAACCACCATCGGCCGCTCATGGCGGCTCGCCGGGCCAGTGAATAGGTGCTGCGGGCGCCCGATGCGCCGCCGACGCGCCAAACGCAACCGTCATGTACCAATGCCAGAGCGGGTGGCCCACCAGCAATACCATAATCGCCGCCATGCTTAGCCAGGGGCCGTACGGCAGCACCTGAACGCGGCGCGATAACATACACACAAGCGTCCATGCGAGCGCAAAAAACGGCGCCATAAAAAAGGCCAGCACCACCAGCTTGGCGCCCACAACCGCTCCAACCGCCGCCATCAGGTGCACATCGCCGAGGCCCATAGCCACACGCCCCAGCGCCAGCGTCCCGAATATCCGCGTAAGCCACACCAGCAGCCCGCCCACCTCCAGCCCCAGCAGCACGCCCGCAAGCCGGTCAAGCCACCCAGCCGTGGGCAGCGGCAGCGGCGCCAGAGCCGCCACAATCGCCAGCGTCACCGGCGCCAATAAAAACAGCAACTCTTTACCAGCTTCACGCCGGGCGTTGGGCGACTCACTTTCCTCCGTAACGGTTTGGGTTACAGCGTCTGCCTGCTGGCGCTGCGGTAGAACAGCCAATAAAAATATCAATATGGCGGCCAATAAAGTTGCGGCTGCCGCCCCAAGCCCGGCAAATCGCCACCAGGCCGCCGCAGCCAGCAGCACCAACGCCGCCACTGCCGCCAAGGCCAGCTTATTGCGCCGCCTTGATAAATACGCCGGCGGACCGCCCTCGGCCAAGTCTGCCGCCATGGGGTTGTTGTCCGGGCCATTTGCTTTTGGCGTTGCAGGCTCGGCTCCCAGCGGCGAATGCTCGCTGTCAAAACTTCGCGGCAGCAGCTTAAAATGCAGCAGCACCAGCGAAAGCACCACTCCCACCGCCCCACCCAATGCCATGCGTCCCCACGGCCCGGCCGCACTCACCTGCGGCAGCATGGGTTGTCGGCCCAACACGCACCACACCAGTGCCGCCGCCATCAGTACGTTGGTAAGCACCAGCGGAATCTCAAACCAGTCGGCATCAATGGCAGAGGCCGCCAGCAATATCACCACATACAACAAATGCAGGGCCAGCGTTGGCCCGCCGTGCGCCAGGCTAACAAACCCGCGCTGCGTCAGCGCGGTGTGGTAATACGCCAGGTACAAACTTAAAAACATCAGCCCCACGGCCAATTCCACCAGCGGGTACCGCAGAGAAATCGGCTCGCGGCAATGGCCACAGCGGCCGCGCAGCATAAACCAGCCGAGAATAGGAATGTTGTAATACGGTTTGATGCCCTGTTTACAGTTCGGGCAGTGCGAGGGGGGCCAGCTCAGCGTAAGCGGCCCGCTTCGCCCGCCAAAGCTCACCGGCTGGCCGCGAAACGGCAACCGCCACGCCACAACATTCAAAAAGCTGCCGACACAACTGCCGAGCAGAAATAAAAAAAGGCCGATCAACCAAGGCGGAAAGTCCAATGTCATAGGCATATTAAACCCGGCGGCGTGCGGCGCGTCCAACGCAGGGGATGACAACCCGGCCGAGCTGCAAGACGGGAGATGGAGGCGCAGCAGAGTTGTCCCTTGTCAAAATAATCCCGACACATCGGGATTACAGGTGTGCAATGCGGCGACGACGCGGGTGTTTATGCGGGCGCTGCGCGGCGGGTTTAACCAGGAAAAACAGAAAACCTACGAAAAACACGGGGCATGCGCCTGGTTGTGATGAGCGGTCGCGGTGGAAAATGGCTTCTGGCCGGCGTGAGCAACCTGGCCAAGTTGGCCAAGTTGGCCAAGTTGGCCAAGTTATTTTTTGGGGCGTGATCACAACTTTAATCAATAGATATGGGCTTTTTGGGAGCAAGTTGGCCAACCTGGCCAAGTTATGTAGGGGTAGGGGGGGGCGGCTGCGCCGAGAACAGGTGAATTTTGAGCAGGTGTAAGGTGAGGTGATTGCGGGTGGGGCATTCTTGTCTGGCGGCTG
>JAJXZA010000364.1 GCA_021780285.1 Planctomycetota bacterium | reverse complement strand
GCAAAAGAACTTGGCAACTCGCCATACTCTCTTGTCTGTAACACATCGTTCCATTGTTGTTGACCGGTCATCAGGCTGCAATCGAAATATTCGTCTGGCGATTTGCGATTCAGGACGAGCCGCCGCTAGATGATTAGTTTGCGGGCCGCGGGCACTTTGTCCGGGCCGGCTAGGTCTAAGGAGAGACCACATGGCCAAGACGCGTACCACCACAGCCGCCGTCGAACAGGACATCAACGAGGTTTGGTTGGCTTTTAAGAAAAACCCGACCGAAGCCACCCGCAATCTGTTGATGATGGAATACCTGTCGCTGGTGCGTTATAACGCCGAGCGCATTTATTCCAAACTTCCCGATGAGGTCGAACTTGATGACCTCATACAGGCGGGAAGCTTCGGCCTCAAAGACGCCATCGAATCTTTTGAACTCAATCGCGGCGTAAAGTTTGAAACCTACTGCGCCCCGCGCATCCGCGGTGCCATTCTCGATGAACTCCGCAACATGGATTGGGTACCCCGCCTCGTGCGCAGCCGTTCCAGCAAGGTGGACCAGGCCACACGTAAGCTCAAGATGGAGCTAGGCCGCCCGCCCACGCAGGACGAAATCTGCCAGCGACTCGGCGTGAGCAAAGAAGAATTCGACAAGATGCTCAAGGACTCCCGCGCTGTTTCGCAGGTCAGTTTGTCGCGCAAATGGTTTGACGCCGACAACAACAAAGACATGCGCGAAGGCGACGTGCTTGAAGACCGCCAGTCGCGCATGCCCGAACTTGATATTCACCGCAAAGACCTCAAGGAATTGATCACCCGCGGCCTCTCACGCCAGGAAAAAATGATCCTCATGCTCTACTATTACGAAGATCAGACCATGAAGGACATCGGCCAGGCTCTGGGCCTCTCTGAATCGCGCGTAAGCCAAATGCACTCCAGCATAATTCTCCGCCTGAAATCGCAGTTGGCCGATCGCGAAAAAGAGTTTTCAATTGACTGAGCACTGCCCCCCCGCCCCGTGACGGCTTCATGGGGAAATGCATTAGCACGCGCCATACAGTGGATGCCGAAACCACGATAGTACCGGAGCGTGCTATCACGGCCCCCGCCGCGACGACGTCACACACTATTGACAACCTCTTTGCTCCGGGGCATAACCTCTTGAGATCGTGGTTAAGGGCGCCACGGACCTCTGGCGGCATCGTTGTGTTTGTCTTGGCGTAAGGATATTCATCATGGGTGGCTATAAGCTTGGTTTCATTCTCGCGGGTCTCGTTATCGTAGTTTTTGTTGTTGTTTTAATTGTTGCCACGATGCCATCGCATCTTCCGCCTCCAACCGATAAAACCTTGACGCCCGGTTTTATGGATGTTATTGCCCTCAAAGGAAGCCTCAACGGCATTGAACCTCAACAGGTTGGATCGGGCGCTGGACTCACCTATCTTGAGGCTTATCAAAAGATGTGTGACCTCGCGACGAGCATTGGAGCCATTCATCGAATCAGTCGCGATCCCAACCCTCAGAACAATCCCGATGTCATGGCCATAGTTTCTTTGCTGGAGCAGGCCGCTGGGAAAGCGGTCAATCGCCACCATCTTCTTTTCATCAAGCAGGCTCCGCTTCCGAGCCTCGAAGACCCGGTGCAGGCGCGGCTCGAAGCCATGGGCAATGTCGCGCTCATGGTTGGCGAAAACGACAAACTGCAAAGCCACTTCAAACAGGCTCTCAAAGCCTACCAGGCGGCTCTTATGCTGGGCTACAACGAATGGAAGCGAGGCCTCTTCCTCAACGTTCGAACCGCCGGCCTTGATACCCTCAGCACCGCTGTTGACGCCATCCGCTCGTATTACGGCCACGGCAAAACCAAGAGTGAATTTCCGCATGACGCAGCCGACAATCTTCACGAATCACTTAAAGCTGTTGTCCAGGCGTGGTACAAAAAATATGCCATCGTCCACACCACCGATCCATATGCCGGCGACATGGCCAACATCATCAAGCACGATCAGGACATAACCTGGCGAATTGAAGCGATGATTAACCTGGGCATTGCTCGGTGGTCCACCGACGACGCCTCTGAAGCCAAAGCCATTCTTAAGTTTCTGCAGAAATGGGAGCACGACCCGAATACCTATTTGGCTGCAGCGGCCAAACGTGCGGCCAATATTACCCGTGCCGACATTCGCGCCATGAGCGACAGCAGCGAGTAACCGCCAGGCAACCGTCGCCGGTGCTTTATCTTGCCGGCAACTTGCCGCTGCTAATCGCCCAGCACCCCACCGCGATGCGGTTCATTCTGGCGCAAAGCCCGATTCATCAAGCGACTCGCTCCATGGCCTTATGCCACGTTGGCTATGACAATTCATGTACAAAACGGTATGATTTTGGTATACCAGCTCGGGTGGCGGAACTGGCAGACGCGCCGGATTTAGGTTCCGGTTCCGAAAGGAGTGCAGGTTCGATTCCTGTCCCGAGCATTTCAAAAGCAATCTCATCGTTCAGCAGGCATCGGCCGGCCAAATTTCCATTGCCATCGGTCCTTTCAAAAGAAAACAGCCAACTTAAAAAGCATTCTTTACCTCGCTCGGTTTTTTGATTTTCAGGTGAACCAAATGTTATTCCGAACCGAACAGTTAAAAAGTACGAGCAGTCCGGCTTCATTATGCCAAGCCTGCTAAACGCAGGCGTATCGAGTACAATTGAATATGTTTTGCGTCGCGGGTGACAATGCGCGGCGCTTATGGCGGCCTGACCCAGCGATGCGGCCCCAGCGCAATTGGAAACAGTTGATGTTTATTGATGAAGCGGAAATTAAGGTCTTTGCCGGCGACGGCGGAAACGGGTGCGTCTCAATGCGGCGCGAAAAATACGTTCCGCACGGCGGCCCGGACGGCGGCGACGGCGGCCGCGGCGGCAGCGTGTATCTTGAGGCGGTCGAAGGTGTAGATACGCTGCTGGACATGGCAGGCCGCCATCACTGGAAGGCTCCGCGCGGAGAGCCGGGCCAAGGCAAAAAAAAGGCCGGCCGCGATGGAGCCGACCTCGTCATTCGCGTTCCACCGGGCACGCTGGTGTACGATGCCGACTCGGGCATTTTGCTTGCCGACATGGTGCCTGCGGGCCGCAAAGTACTGGTTGCCGCCGGCGGGCGTGGTGGTCGAGGCAATTTGCAGTTTGTGACATCGGTGCGGCAAGCACCGGAGTATGCCGAACCCGGCGAGCGTGGCCAATCGCGCCGCCTCAAATTTCAACTCAGGCTCATTGCCGACGTCGGCCTGCTGGGGTTGCCCAACGCCGGTAAAAGCACGCTGCTATCGCGACTCTCTGCGGCTCGCCCTAAAATCGCCGACTACCCGTTTACGACACTTAAGCCGCAACTCGGAATTGCCGAGCTTGATGCCGAGCGGCGACTGGTTATCGCCGATATTCCGGGCTTAATAGAAGGGGCGCACGAAGGCGCGGGCCTGGGCCTGACATTTTTGCGCCATATTGAGCGAACGCGCGTGCTGGTGCATCTGATTGATATGATGTCGCTGGAAGACATTACCCCCATTGAGGCCTACGAATCGCTTCGGAGCGAGTTGGCCAAATACAGCCCCAAGCTCGCAGCCAAGCCCGAAATTCTTGTTGCCAATAAAATGGACCTTACCGGAGCACCAGAAGCTCTCGCCGACCTTCGCGACTATTTGCCGGGCAAGCAAATCTTCGCAATCAGCGCCGTCACCGGCACGGGTCTAAGACCACTGCTCGAGGAGATATGGCAAAACGTGCAGCGGGCACCGAAAGGCGAGGCCATTGTTGATGCACCGCCCGCTATTATGAGCGATGTATCGGCATGGCCTACCGCTGCCGATACGCCCCAGGCGACCGATCGGAGCGCCGCAACACAAAGCAGCGAGACCGCCGCAGACGATGCCGAACTTGCCGCGGAAGTTCAAGCCATGAAGGCAGACGACCAGCGCAAAGGCAAGTTCTACCGGCGCAGCCGCAAAACCACCTGATATTCAGCCATATTTTTTTTGGAGCGCATCATGAGCGTTATAGCAATTGACATCGGAAATACGCGCCTCGGCGTCGGCTTGTTTGCAGAAGGCGCGGTATCTGAACCAGCCCAACGAATTACGCATGACGAAATCGCCGACCGCCTTGACGATCTGTTGCGCGGCCTGTGGGCTCCAAGCCACAAGACTGCCGGCGACGCCGCCGAAACAGCCGCACCCGAAGCAATTGTTATTGCCAGCGTTGCGCCACAACTGACGCCAACCGTTGCTCAAACGGTGGAACGCATCTGCGGCCAACGCCCAAAGATCATCGGCAAAGATTTGCCCATCCCAATGCAAACCGCCCTGACGGATGAATCCACCCTTGGAGTTGACCGTCTGCTGGCCGCGTTGTGCACGTATGTCAATACACAAAGCGCGGCGGTAATAATTCATTGCGGCTCGGCCCTGGTGGTGGATGCCGTCAGTGATGACGGCGTATTTTTAGGCGGCTCAATCGGGCCGGGGCTGCAGATGTGTGCCCGTGCCCTTCACGAAAACACGGCACAACTGCCACTGGCGACGCTGGATGAACCCACAGAAGCTTTTGGGCGCAACACTCTCGAGGCGCTGGGCATGGGCATTTATGCCGCAACGCGCGGCGCCATTCGCGAACTTGTTGAACGTTACGCCGAGAAGCTCGGCCATTGGCCGCACGTAGTGGGCACCGGCGGCGATGCGCAGCGGCTGCTGCCGGCGATGGGCATAGTAGACTCGCTGATTCCGGATCTTGTGCTGCAAGGCGCGGCGCTGGTGTGGGAACACCATGCCATGGCCGAGAGTTAATGTGCAAGAATCGCGACAAAAGCGGCCCTGCAAGCCGGGCTACTGCGTTTATCGCACGATGCGAGCGCTGCCGCCGCCGTAAACGTGCATCAATTCAGAAAGATTAATCTGGCTGGTGTCGCCGCGCGTGGTTTGCAGCAAAGCGCCATGGGCGGCGCCTAAGTCCACCGCTTCCTGCGGAGACTTTCCGGCAAGCACGCCGTAGGCCAATCCAGAGCAAAATCCGTCGCCACCGCCTACGCGGTCCTCTATTTCCAAACCTTCGTAGCGCCGGCTTTCGTAAAACTTGCCTTCGCACCAGGCAATGGCCGACCAATTATTGACGAGGCCCGACCGCACCTCGCGCAGCGTGGTACCGACCATTTTGACGCTCGGCCAGGTTGCCACCACTTTTTCAACCATCGTTTTGTAGGCAGAGGTATTAAGATTCGCCAGGTTTTCATCCACGCCGGGGACTTCAAAGCCAAGAACCTTCTGAAAATCTTCTTCATTGCCTATAAGCACGTCAATATAGGGCATGATGGCTTTGGTGATGGCCTGAGCCTGTTTGCTGCTCCAAAGCTTAGACCTGAAGTTAAGATCGTAGGATACGATCGTCCCGGCGGCTTTGGCCGCCTTAACCGCCTCAAGCACCACACCCGCAGTACCTTCAGAGAGCGCGGTAAATATGCCCCCCGTGTGCAACCAGCGGGCGCGGCTATTGGTAAAAATCGCAGCAAAGTCAATCATGCCGGGCTTCATATTCATGGCCGCCGAATGTCCGCGGTCATACATGGTCACTGAGCCTCTAACGCTGGTGCCAACCTCGGTAAAGTTCAGGCCAATGCGGTCGGCCTTGCCGACGCCATCGTATGGCGCCAGCAGCACATGCTGCATGTCCAGGCCCACCGCCCGGCCATGATTAAGCACAATGCGGCCAACCGGGTTATCCACCAGGCGGCTGACAAAGCCGGTGCGCAGCCCCAACCGCGACAGGGCATATGCAACGTTGTACTCGCCGCCGCCAACCCATACTTCCAGGGTATTGGCAAACTCGATGCGACCATGTCCCGGCGGCGACAGCCGCACCATGCATTCGCCCAAACTTATCAGGTCGTACTTGCATTCCGAGGCGTTAAGCGTTTTCATGAAAATCGGTTTCCTTAGCAGAACACGCCCCAACAGGGCGACAATACATTTATGTGGGCATTACAGCGCCAGGTCGAGTTGGCGTCAAGCCATGCGACTAAATAGCAATCATAGCCTTGATGGTGCCGCTGGATGGGTCGGTCCAGACGTTGAATTGCGCTGCAGCATCCGCCAACTTGGCGCGATGAGTAATCCAGGGAGTGGTGTCAATGGAGCCGGCTTCAACGAGCGAGATTATGCGGGCAAAATCTGCGGGCGTCGCATTGCGACTGGCCAACAACGTCAGTTCACGACGATGAAACTCGGGGTCTCTGAAGGTTACATCGCCCTGAAACAGGCCCACAAACACGAGCCGCCCGCTGTTGGCCACATAACCAAAAGCATCGTGCATGGACTGCGGGTTGCCCGTGGCGTCGAACACGGCTGTGGGCAAATCTGAATTGGTAATGGCTCGCACCTGCTCCAAGGGCGTTTGCCTCGCGTCTACCGTATGGTCTGCGCCCACCTGCTTGCGGCAAAACTCCAGTCGCTGCGGGCTGATATCCGCGACTATTAAGCGGCCCCCTGCCGCTTTGACAAACTGCATGACCGCCAGACCAATCGGTCCAGCTCCCAACACCAGCACCCATTCACCCGGTTCAATTGCGGCCCGGCTTACCGCGTGAGCGCCGATACCCAGCGTTTCTATCAGTGCTAATTGCTCAAAACTCAGTTTGGCCGACCTATGCAGCTTTACCGCCGGCACCACAATGCGCGAGCAATAGCCGCCATCGGTATGCACCCCCAGCACCTTCAGGCTCGTGCAACAGTTAAAACGGCCGCGGCGGCAGGCAATACACCTGCCGCAATTCAAGTACGGCTCAACACAGCACCGGTCGCCCGGTTTAATATTGGAGACTCCATCACCGACGGCCAGCACCTCGACACCCAATTCGTGGCCGAGTACGCGCGGGTATTCAAAAAACGGCTGGCGACCCTTGTAGGCGTGTAAATCTGTGCCACAGACGCCAGCGCAATTTACCCGCACCAGCGCCATGCCGGGGCCGGAAGTTTGAGGTTCGGGGCGATCAATTAAATTAAATTGGCCCGGCTTTTCCAGAAGCAGAGTTTGCATAATATATAACCTTAATTGTTTTCGGGCCGCCCGCTGGGCCATGTTTTATTGAGCACCGGCTGCAGCACGGCTTCAATTTTTTTAAGCACGCCGTCATCAAGCGGCTCGGTGCTCCATTGTATGTTTCGCCGCACATGCGCCTCGTCCGCCATGCCGATCAGGGTTGTTGGGATGCGTTTTTCGCGAATAGCCCACTTGACGGCAATTTCGGCGATATCCGTTCCGGATTCACGAGCAACCTCGGCCGCCTTGCGGCAGGCCGCCTTGATTTCGGCGGTGGCTGGATGCCAGCTTGGCGGCCCTTTTTGGCTTAGCAGCCCCATCGAAAGAGGCGACGCATTGATAACACCTACCCCTTTTTGCTCACAAAGTGCAAGCAGGCTCTCAAGGCTTCGATCATTGAGGCTATAGTGACAATACGAAAGAATGGTGTCCACCGGAACACGCGATATAACGTAATCAAACACCTTCAGCGGCAGACCGGTAATACCGATAAAACGAGCCTTCCCCTTTCGCACCAGCTCGCGCATAGCCGGAATGGTTTCAGTAACCACCTGATTGAGATCGCCAAACTCAATATCATGCGCCTGAATAATGTCAACGTGGTCAACGCCCAGCCGCTGGAGACTTTCATCTATGCTTCGAGCCACGCGGCCTGCGGAAAAGTCAAAGACATCATCGCCATAGCGGCCCAGCTTGGTGGCCAAAATATAGCTTTGCCGTGGAACGCCCTTCAGAGCCTTGCCGAGCACGGTTTCAGCCAGGGTTTTGCCATAATAAGGCGAAACGTCGAAAAAATTCATCCCCAGTTCCAAGGCGGCATGAACGGTTTTAATACCATCCGCTTCAACCACCGGCCGAAAAACGCTGCCAAGGGGCGAGGCTCCAAAACTTACCACCGGCACTTTGAGACCGGTACGTCCTAACCCGGATATTTCATAGGTATTTTTATTGTGGGCCTTGCGCGCAGGCCTTGCACCCTGTAAAATCAAGGTGTTAACTAAGTTCCGTCATTTTGCAAGGAGGCAAGGCCATGGGAACAGACTGTAC
>JAJXZA010000224.1 GCA_021780285.1 Planctomycetota bacterium | reverse complement strand
TGGCCAAGCTTTAAGACACCAACTTACAACAAATTGGCACCGCTGCAGCCTTCGACGCCATACGCCAATACAATTTTGTGAATTTTGAGGACGAGACAACGCAACCGGCTCCAACAGCAATGCGGTCCGCCGAGAGCCATAGGTGAGGTGTCATGCAGAGGCTCTAACCTATCTGACCGGCTGGGCCAAAGGTCGCCACGGCCGCTTGCCTATTGCTGCGCTGACAGCACATGCAGTCGAAATGTCAGCGTGGCATTTGGGCCGATGCCGGCCATGGGGGCGCCGGCTGCGCCGTAGGCGAGCGCGGGCGGAATGATGAGCTGCCGGATTCCGCCGACGTGCATGCCTGCTACGCCCTGCTCCCAGCCTTCGATAACGCTGTGGCCGCCGAGCTTAAATACCAGCGGGGTATGATGCTTTGCTGAAGAATCAAACACCTGGCCTGTTGACAGCCAGCCTACATAGTTGGCGGTTACCAGATCACCCTTGTGCACCAGTGCCCCTTTTCCAATGACAAGGTCCTGAATAATCAAGCCGTCGGGACGCTTTTGAACATCCACAAACTTTTTGGGATCGGTGACGGGGCCGGCCTGCGTTGGGTTAAGATTGGCCAGCGGCTGATTGCCCATCACAAATGATCGCAGCCCTTTGCTTGTGGGCACATCGGTAAAGCCCGCCACCGAGCCCACGGCGGCCGGTGCCGGTGTTACTGAAAGCAAATGAACCAGAAAAGTAAGTTGGGCGTTGGCAGGAATGCCTGATTTTGGATCGCCCTTTTTGCCGTAGGCCAGTTGGGCCGGAATGATGACTTGCCTTACGCCATTGAGCCGCATGCCGCTGACGGCCTGATTAAGCCCGGCGAGAATGTCGCGTTCGCCGAGGGTAAAAACGAGGGGCTGCTTTTCGATGGTGGAAGAGTCAAACTCTTTACCGTTGGCCAGCCAACCGACATAACTCAGCGAGATTAAGTCGCCGGGTTTTGGTTTGGGGCCGCTGCCGATGGAAACATCCTGCAGTACCAAACCGTCGGGCGTTGTGGTAGTGCGGACAAATTTTGTGGGGTTGGTGATGGGGTGTTTAACGGTGGCAATACTCGTGGTTTGCACAAGTGCCGCCGGGGCGGTGGCGTGACGATGGCAACCGGCGATAAGCAGGCCGGCGGCTACAAGCAGGAGCAGGGCGGGGAGGCGGTGTTTCACGCGAGGTATCTCCAACAGGTTATGCATGGTCGCAGCCACCGGCGCAGCGGTGAGCTGGGTCGCTTGTCAGTCGGGCTTGGGCCATTCGGGCCGCACAAAGCGGCCGGCTTCGAGAATGGTTTGGCCGTCTACTTCTATACGGCAGCCGGGGTGGCGCAGGTCGCAGACCATGTCCCAGTGCAGGCCGCTGTCGTTTTTTCCGCCGGTTTCGGGGTAGGCTGCGCCGAGTGCTGCGTGGCATGTGCCGCCGATTTTTTCGTCGAACAGGGTGTTTTTGGTGTACTGCTGAATGGAGAAATTGGTGCCGATGGCGAACTCGCCGAGCGTTTTGGCGCCGGCATCCTGTTCAATCATGGCGAGCAGAAAGTCTTGGCCTTTGCCCGCCTTGGCCTCAACCACTTTGCCATCCTTAAAAACCAGTTCAATATCATGGCACTCGCGGCCATGGTGCACCGCCGGAAAGCTGTAGCGAATGCGGCCATTGACGGCATCTTCTATGGGGCCGGTGAACACTTCGCCATCGGGAAAGTTTTCGTGGCCGCAACAGTTGATCCATTTGCGGCCCTGTACGCCGAGGCGCAGATCGGTGTCGCGGCCAATGACTCGCACCTCTTTGGCGTGGTCTAAAAAGTCTACGAGCCGCTGCTGGGTTTCGCTGATGCGCTTCCATGCGGCGACAGGGTCGGGCAGGTGCAGGAGGCCGCCGCGGAAGACAAAGTCTTCATATTCGCGGAGTGACATTTCGGCATCCTGGGCGCTGGCCTGGGTGGGGAATTGCGTGCCAACCCAGCGCAACTCGCCCTTGGCGGCCCGCTCTAAAAATCGTCGGCTGATGGGTTTGCGGGCCTGGGCTGCGGCGGCCTGCTTTTTGGGATCCACATGTGTCATGCTCTTGGTGTTTTCATCGGCCCACATGCCGATGGAGACATTGATGTTCTCAACAATAAACTGGCTGATGGGGGAGACATATTCAAGCTGTTGTTGGCTGGCCACGCGATAAAACGCCTCTTCCATGGCGTCGGAGAGCAGGCTTACGAACGGGTTGCCACCGGCGAGAAGTACGTGTTCGTAAATGGCCTCGGCGAGCGGCAGGCCGACGGCTTCGCCGGAAATGCGCACCAAATCGCCGGGCTTTACGCCGGCGGAATAATTGACCAATACCGAAGCGAGTTTATCTAACCGTTGATCGCGCATAATAACTCCATTAAAGCAGTTTGCCGGGCCGGCCGTTGTGCCCGCAACATCAGGGCATCATAACTCGGCAAGGCCTTTTTCGACGGCGGCAAGTTCCTGCTCCTGCTGCGTGGTCTGGTCCTTAAGCCCCTGTACGATATGTGCCGGGGCTTTGCTCACAAAAGTTTCGTTGGAAAGCTTGGCCCGGTTGCCAGCCAAAAACTTGCCGAGTTCTTCGCGGCGTTTGAGCAGTTTTAACTTTTCGGCGTCGCGGTCCACCACATCGGCCACAAACACCTGCGCCTGGGGCAAAATGGCCGATGCGGCGTTGGCGGGTTTTTCAACTGTGGGGCCGATGTCGGCAAGGGCGGCGGTGGCCAGCGATTCAATAAGCCGCTGGTTGTCGCTGATGATGCTGCCGGCAGCGTCTGCGGTTCGCACGGTAACGGCAAGTTGGCGTTTGAGGTCAATATTGTACTGGTTGCGAATATCGCGAATGCTGCGCACCACATCCTGCAGGTGGCTCATGCCGGCTTCGGCGGTGGGGTTGTCGAGCAGCGGGTCTGCCTGCGGGTAGGGGCTGGTGATTAACAAGCCGGCGTCGGGGGCGACTTTTTCCCAAAGTGCTTCGGTAACAAAGGGCATCACCGGATGCAGCATGGCCAGGGCCTGGCGCAGCACAAAGAGCAGCACAATGCGCACCTGCGGGTTTTTGTCTTTGATGCGGGCTTTGGCGATTTCAAGATACCAGTCGCACAAATCATTCCAGAAGAACTGGTAAAGCCCGGCGGTGAGTTCGGCAAACTTAAATTCGCCGATGAGCTTGGCGCTGCTGGCGGCGGTTTGATTGCAGCGGCTGATGATCCAGCGGTCGCTGAGTTCGCCCTTGTGGGCAATGGCCTGAACCTCCGCGGCGGTGGGGGGTGTTAAATCGGAAATGTTGGAGAGAATAAAGCGAGAGGCGTTCCATATTTTGTTGGCGAAGTTGCGGCCAATGTCAAAACGCGGGCTGGAGTTTTTGCCGGTAGTTTTGTCTTTAACCACCGGCAGGCGGATGTCCTGCGTTTCGGTGGCCATGCTGGCCAGCGTGTAGCGCAGGGCGTCGGCGCCGTGGCTTTCGACAATGTCAACAGGGTCTACGCCGTTGCCGAGAGATTTTTTCATGG
Organism: Planctomycetota bacterium; assembly: GCA_021780285.1. Classification (GTDB taxonomy): domain Bacteria; phylum Planctomycetota; class Phycisphaerae; order WQYP01; family WQYP01; genus JABEVB01. The sequence continues at coordinate 4,596 of JAJXZA010000224.1, read as the reverse complement.
GGCGGCCATTGCCATCCTGAATGACGGCATGAATGTAAACCTGCTTAAAAGGGATATCGCCATGCAGGTACAGGCCAAACATTACCATGCGTGCCACCCAGAGCGAGAGAATTTCGCGTGCGGTGGATAGTACGCTTGTGGGGTAAAAATAATTAAGGAGCTGGTCTTGCGGCTGGTCGCTGGTGCCGCCGGCGGGCCAACCGAGTGTTGAAAGCGGCCAAAGGGCGGAAGAAAACCAGGTGTCGAGGACGTCGGGATCGCGGCCGCCTCCCGGTCGCGATATTGGTGCGGGAATGCCTGTGGCCTCCAAATCCACCATTGCTTGTTCTGCCGCCTGCGTGTGCGCTACCGCGACGAGTTGCATTGCGCCGGCATCGCTGTGGAGCAACAGGTCGTTATCCAATTTGATATCGTGGCTTGTGAGGTAAGATTTCATCTGTTCAACGATTGTCAGTGGGGCTGGCTGGCCATACCGCCATACCGGTATCCGATGCCCCCACCACAACTGCCGGCTGATGCACCAGTCGCGCTTTTGCGAGAGCCAATCAACATAGCTTTTGGCGTAGCGGTCGGGCGTGATTTTTACGCGGCCGCTGGTGACGGCATCAATGGCCGCCTGCGCCAGGCCACTGGCTTTGGAGCCGTCGGCCAGCGTTATGCCGCCATCCACATCGCCCATGCGCACAAACCATTGTTCGCTCAGATATGGCTCGATGGGTGTTTTGCTGCGATCGCTGTGACCCACTTCGTGCTCGTGGGGTTTGACTTCGGCAATAAGACCGAGGGCTTCAAGGTCTTCTAAAACGCGCTTGCGGGCCTCGGAGGCGAACTTCAGGCCTTCGTAACTGAATGCCCGGCCGCCAAAACTTCCCTTGCCAATGCCGTTTACTTTGCCGTCCGGCGTGAGCAGGTTGATCTGCGGCAAATTGTGTCGCTGGCCGGTGGCGTAGTCGTTGGGGTCGTGGGCGGGTGTTACTTTTACCACACCGGTGCCAAACTTCGGGTCTACCAAAAGGCCATCGCCGATAATTGGAATTTCGCGGCCTACCAGAGGCACTTCAACCTGCCGGCCTATCAGGTGCTTGTAGCGCTCATCTTCAGGGTGAACGGCGACGGCGGTGTCGCCCAGCATGGTTTCAGGTCGGGTGGTGGCGACAATTAAATATTCCGGGTCGCCTTGCCGGCGGTCTACCACGGGGTATTTGATGCTGGTGAGCTGGCCTTTGACGGTTTCATGGTAAATTTCATCATCGGCGACGGCGGTTTGCAGGTGGGTGTCCCAGTTTACCAGCCGCAAGCCGCGAAAGATCAGGCCGTCCTTAAAGAGCTTAAAAAAAGCCTCGCGCACCGCGCGGGCGCAGATGTCATCAAGCGTAAAGCGTGTGCGGTCCCAATCGCACGAAGCGCCAATGGATTGAAGCTGGTTTAAGATGCGACTACCGAACTGCTCTTTCCATTGCCAGATGCGGCTGACGAGTTCTTCGCGGCCGAGGTCGTGGCGGGTTTTCTTTTCTTTTTCGAAAATCGTTTTTTCAACCACGGCCTGGGTGGCGATGCCGGCGTGATCTATACCGGGCATCCAGAGGGTATTATCGCCGCGCATGCGATGGTATCGCACGAGCACATCTTGAATGGTGCCGTTGATGGCATGGCCCAGGTGCAGCGCCCCGGTGACGTTGGGCGGTGGAATAACCACGCTGAAACGCCGAGCCGGCGGGCGCTCGTCGGGCTTGGCATGAAAAGCCCCTGCGCTTTGCCAACGGGCGTAAATGGCGGCTTCTACCTGTTTGGGGTCGTATTGCGGAGCGAGTTCGGAACTCACGGTATCCTCGTAAAAATACAGTTGGGGCGCGACCCGCGGTCGCGGCTTTATGGGCGCCGTCGCCTGTGGCTGCGGCGTTATGGGCCGCGCGGCCTGCGCGGCCGCTGCATTACGGCGCGGGCGCGGCAAACGCGGCGGCGGTTGGCGTTTGGCGGGCCTCGGCATCGTGAATCAGTCGGTATTCGATGGCGTCTACCAACGCCTGCCAACTGGCCTCGATGATGTTTTCTGAGACGCCTACGGTTCCAAAAACACCTTCCGGCGACTTAAACTCTACTACAACGCGAACCTTGGCCGCCGATTCTGCACGCGCGTTTACTACGCGTACCTTGTAATCCACAAGGTGCAATTGGGCAACCGCCGGGAATCGTGGCAGAAGCGCCTGGCGCAGCGCCGCATCAAGTGCATTGATGGGGCCGTCGCCTGTGGCGGACGATTTTACCTGTGCTCCGGCGATGGCGAGCGCCACCTCGGCTGTGGTAACGGGAGGGCCGTCAGCTTTGCGTTCTACACGGCAATTGTAGCTGCCCAGTTCAAAAAACTGGCGGTAGCGGCCAATTTGCCGCCGCAGCAGCAATTCAAAGGATGCTTCGGCGGCTTCAAACTGATAGCCTTTAGCTTCAAGGGCGGTCAACTCGTCGAGTGTTTGTTTAAGCGCTGCACGGTTGTGTTCGATGTTGAACTTTTTGCCCATGCGAGCGGCGATGTTCGACATGCCCGACAATTCCGACACCAAAATGCGCCGCGAATTGCCCACAAGCTCGGGGTTTATGTGCTCGTAGGTGCTTGCGAGTTTATTTACCGCATGTACGTGCATGCCGCCCTTATGGGCAAAAGCGCTGGCGCCCACAAACGGCTGATTGTTGGCAAGGTTGATGTTGGCCACCTCATAAACGTAACGCGAAACCTCGGTGAGTTTGGCTAAAGCGCCGGGGGGCAAACATTCGTATCCCATTTTGAGCCGCAGGTTGGCAATAACCGTTGTGATATCTACGTTGCCGCAGCGTTCGCCAAAGCCATTGACGGTTCCCTGCACGTGCGAAGCGCCGGCTTCGACGGCGGCGAGTGAGTTGGCCACTGCCAGGCCGCTGTCGTTGTGCGTGTGGATGCCCACCGGGCACGCAACAGCGCCTTGGGCCTGCCGCACCATTTCAGCCACCTGCTCCGGCAGCGAACCGCCGTTGGTATCGCAGAGGCAAACGAGCACTGCGCCCGCGTCGGCGGCGGCTTTGATGGTTTTGAGGCCGTAGGAGAGGTTGGCGCGTGAGCCGTCAAAAAAGTGCTCCGCATCATAAATGACTTTGCGGCCCATCTGCGTGAGGTAGGCGATGCTGTCAAAAATCATGTCAAGGTTTTCTTGCAGCGAAACGCCCAGCACCTCGGTGGCGTGGAGGTCCCAGGTTTTTCCGACAATGGTTACATACTCGGTGTGGGCGTCGCGCAGGGCGTTGAGGCCGACATCATCTTTGGCGGCAATGCCTTTGCGGCGTGTCATGCCGAAGGCGACGAGTTTGGCGTGCTGCAGGTTAAGCTGCCGGGCATCCTGAAAAAACTGGGCGTCTTTGGGGTTGGAAAGCGGGTAGCCGCCCTCGATAAAATCTACGCCGAGTTCATCGAGTCGGCGGGCGATGAGGAGCTTATCTTGTACGGAAAACGATATTCCCTCGCCCTGGCTGCCGTCGCGCAGGGTGGTATCGTACATTTGCACATAGCGTTTGGATTGGTTCATGGTAATCACCTTGTTGTTAAGTAAGGTAGCGGTTCCGCCATCAGGCCCGGCCTGCGATGTCGCTTAGTCACAGGATCGCAGCTGCGGGCAGCCTAAACAAAAATGCCCCGCCATCGGCAGGGCAACTGGGCGACTGTTTCAGCGGCAGGTGTCCTAACCAATGAAGGCGGGTGTTGCGATTGGCGCCGCTATAATGCCAGCGCGGACAGCGGCCACCGTCGCACCGCGACCGGGCCATACAGGCAACGCATGGTTGACTATAGTTGTCCGCACAAAACACCTCATAAACAGAGCGTTATTATCAATATTCCGGCCGTTCGGTCAACCCATGGCGGCAGCGAAAACAGCCGGGCGGTTGCGAAAAACATGCTCCCGGCCCGGCAGTGCAATGGAACCGCTGGGACCGCCGCCCATTTTTCCTATTTATTTTCGGAAACGGCGACTACTCGCCCACCGCTCCAAACAGAATCAACCTCGCTTTCTGAGGATGCCGGCCAACGCCCCGAGCCACGCCTTAACCAGCAATGCATTGAAGACCTCAAAAACCCTGCGTTACCCCGCGACCCCTGCGGTAAACCCCTCGGCACCGTTGTTGAGACCCTGGCACCCGGCGTTTTTGAAGTCGAATTCTCCGATGACCAAGGCAAGACATACGCTCAGTTGGCCATTTCGGAACATCAACTGCTGGTGTTGCATTACCAGCCCCAGCAGGCCGCCTGATCAAGACCAGCCATCAACGCGGGTTATAAGGCAGCGCGCCGTACGGTGTGCGTCGGTGAATCCAAGCCGATATCGTGTAGGCTATCTCGATACTTCCGTTTGGCTCGCAGATTAACTAACTGCTCGTTCATCGCTTATCGTGCATTTTATCGCGTATGCAATCCGCCGAACGAAGCAACCCGCCGCTGCGCCCTTGTGGTGCCGGCATCTTGCCTGCAGGAACGCTCGCAGTTGACGTGGTGTCTGGCAATCGCTGGTCGGAAAGCAAACGGCGTTGTCGCGTCCGTATCCATCGTGCGGTAGCCTGTTTGCGGCCGACCGGCCG